>CAZFON010000222.1:0-3617 GCA_964520185.1 uncultured Planctomycetales bacterium
AAGCTGTTGAGCCGCAAAAACAAAAACAAAAGACTGCAACGATAAACACTGCGCGCATGGCCATCTCCCTGGCTATTTGAATGCTTCCTTTAAACGTTGAATGGTCCTCTCTTTGCCTAACACTGCCATGGTATCGAATAATCCTGGCCCCACGGCACGGCCGGTCAAGGACACCCTCACCGGATGGACCAAAACACCTGCCTCGACACCCAGCTGAGCGACCAGGCCGCGAAACGCCTCTTCCGCTGTTCGGGCGTTAAAATCTCCAATGCTGCTTAAGCGCTCCGCCAACAAATCAAACTCTTTGCTCATATCCTGGGACAAATGCTTAGGTTTAGCATCGTCGTCAAACGTAACCTTATCATTGAAAATAAAGCTTGTCCAATCCAAAAAATCAAGCAGCGTGCTCATGCGGCCTTTGAATAATTGCACCATATGCTCGAAGGCTTCTCCCTGCAAATTCGCTTCGGGGTATTTCGCAGCCACCAGGGGCCTTAAAGCCTGCGCTAAAGTGGCATTGTCCATTTCTTTAATGTATTGGCTGTTAAGCCATTGCAATTTCTCCAGCGAGAAAGCCGCGCCTGCTTTGTTGATCTTCTTGATCGAAAATGCTTTAAGCGCAGAAGCCATGGTCACTTTTTCCTGATTGCCTCCCGGAGACCAGCCTAACAGCATCAGGTAATTGACAATGGCCTGGGGCAAATAGCCCTGGGTGCGATATTCTGTCACGGCAGTTGCGCCGAAGCGCTTGGACATGCGCCCTCCCTCAGGGTCCATGATCAATGGCAAATGTGCAAATTTGGGGATCTTGAAGCCTAACGCCTCGTAAATAAGGATCTGCTTGGGCGTATTGGAAATATGGTCTTCCCCGCGGATAACGCAGGAAATTTCCATGAGGGCATCGTCAATGACACAGGCAAAACTGTAGGTGGGCGAACCGTCGGATTTCATCAAGACCTGGTCTTTGATCTCCTTGGTATCGACGACGATCTCCCCGCGTATCAGATCATAAACCTTAATGACCTTCGGCAGGACCGTTAAAATAACGGCCTCGCCGTCCTTATAAGCCTTGCCTTCCGACAGCAATTGATCAGCGTATTTCCGGTAGAGTTCGAAACGGTCGCTTTGCTTGTAATATTCGTCCCAGGTCAATCCCAGCCATTTGAGGCTGTCCAGGATCTCATCAAGATATTCGTTCTTTGAGCGGACCTTGTCCGTGTCTTCGATGCGCAGGATGAATTGCCCGCCCTGGGCCCTGGCATACATCCAGTTAAACAGCGCTGTGCGGGCAGAGCCGATATGTAGAAAACCGGTAGGTGAGGGAGCGAAACGAACGCGAACCATTAGCTTTTTCCCTTTGACTCCAGACTTAAAAGCTCTAATACTTTTGCATCGAGAAAAGCTTTTTTGGAATCGCTTAGATCTGCGAACTTAATGCCTATATTATAAAACTGCTCGCTTTCCTTGCGGGAGCGGACCACCACTCCCTGGCAGCTGAATGGAGTGGGAGGTGTACTGAAACTAAGGATGATGTCTGCCTTGGTACCCACGGCGATCCCCTGGTTCAAATGCACGCACAGACCGCCGATGCCGACGTTGGAGGTGTTGGCCAGGATCGTTTCGTTGGAACCGTCCGACATCCACATCGTCAACTGGCAAGGATAATTGGCCCTGGGGTATTTTCTGCGGTTAACATCGCCCATAGATTAAATATACGGCTTTGAAAGCTGCACGCCTCCATCGATCAAACGCTGAAGATTGCCGCGCAGGCGGTTCTGGTCACGCTGGGAGATCTCCGTAAATTCAACGCCCGTATCATAAAACAGGGGTTTGACTTTTTCAATGGATTTACGGCGCACGCTCCAGACCACCTTGCCTTTGGGCTTGATGTGTTCGCTCAGATCCAAAAGGTCGACCTCAAGATCGACCGCGGAAAACATTTTTATCTCGTTCTTCAACGTTATACAAAGGCCCCCTAAGCCGATATTTTCGGTATGGGTCAAAATGGCATCATGCGTGCCTGCAGACGAAATGACCTTCACTAAACAGGGATACATCACCCGGGGGAATTTCCTGCGATCTAATCCTTCCCAAGCCATGTCATTCCTCCTTAAGATGTCAGGTGTCTTTTCTATCGTACCCTACTTGCAACCGTGAAATCGCCTGAGCCTTGCCTGTTTTAGCCTCCACCTTGAGGACCACTCCGTGGATCGTCGCAGGCAATGGAGCCACCTCAAATTTGCTGGGCATGCTGGTCAAAAAACGCTCGATGATCTTCTTCTTGTCCTGGCCGATCACCGAGTCATACGGCCCGCTCATCCCCAGGTCCGTGATGTAAGCTGTTCCTTGGGGCAATATCTTCTCATCGGCGGTTTGCACGTGAGTGTGCGTGCCAAAAACCAGGGAAACTTTTCCGTCGGCATAATGGCCGAGCGCCACCTTTTCGCTGGTAGCCTCGGCATGCATATCCACCACGATCACCGGCGTCTCCTGCCTGATCTGGGAAGCCAGCGCATCCAGCGTCAAAAACGGACAAAGCACATTATAGCGCATAAAAGTGCGGCCCAAAAGATTTATTACACCAACCTTGACGCCATTGGGGGCGCTGACAATGGTCCAGCCCCTTCCCGGGGCCCCGTCGGGGAAGTTGGCCGGCCGCACGATCTTATCCTGGCGTTCGTTTAAAAAAGAAACTATCTCGGGCTTGTCCCATACATGGTCACCCATGGTCAGCACATCAACCCCTGCGTTCAGGATCTCCTCGGCATTCTTAGAAATAAGTCCGGCACCCCCGGAGGCGTTTTCTGCGTTGGCGATGACCAGATCGATGCTATGTTCTTTCTTTATTTTAGGAAGAAGCTCGGTCAGGGCTTCCCGTCCGGGCCGCCCTACAATATCACCGATGCATAAAATATTCATTACCTGCTCTCTCATTTAGCGTACTCGATGGCACGGATCTCGCGGACCACCATGACCTTAATATGTCCGGGATACTCCATCTCTTCTTCGATCTTCTTGCGGATGTCCCTGGCCATGACCACGGCTTCATCGTCATTGACCTTGTCCGGCATGACCACGACCCTGATCTCACGGCCTGCTTGTAAGGCATAGGTCTTTTCAACGCCTTTGAAAGAATTGGATATCTTCTCCAGATTTTCCAGGCGCTTGATGTAGGTTTCCATGCTCTCGGCACGCGCACCAGGACGGGCTGCACTGATGGCATCAGCCGCTGAAACCAAAATACCGTAGACCGTATTCATCTCCACTTCGCCATGATGGCTTTCCACCGCATACGCCACCTCTTCAGACTCACCGTATTTACGCGAAAGGCGTGCCCCAACGATGGCGTGCGTGCCTTCTTCCACGTCGGAAGACACCACCTTACCGATATCATGTAGTAATCCTGAACGCTTGGCAATTTTGACATCAACCCCTAATTGATGGGCCATAATGCCCATGAGCTTGGCCACCTCAATGGAATGGTTTAGACCGTTTTGGCCAAAAGAGGTCCTATAACGCAGGCGCCCCACTAATTTAATGAGTTCCGGGTGCATGCCGTGAATGCCAAGTTCTATGGCTGCACGCTCACCGTCTTCTTTGATTTTCTTTTCAAGCTC
>CAZFON010000223.1:0-3605 GCA_964520185.1 uncultured Planctomycetales bacterium
GGCATATGGTTTTAAAACATTGACAGGCTCAATGACATTCTGGGGATTTAGACCGCCGGATAAAATGATCGGAACATCATGCGTGGCCTTGATCTGCTGCAAAATTTTCCAATCAAATGTTTTTCCGCTGCCGCCGTAACTGTCCTTTTCATAGGTATCAAATAAGAACGCATCCACCTTATAAGGCTCCAGGAGTTTCTCATCGAAATTTGCTGCCACCCTAAAGGCCTTGATGATCTTGACGTTGTAGCGTTTGAGCCGGTGGGCAAAATGATGATCTTCATCCCCGTGCAATTGGACCACGCGCAAGCCGCAATGATTGATAATATCCCTCATGGCGCCCGCATTATGGTTAACAAAAACACCGACGGGTGTTATAAAAGGAGGCAAGGCATCGATGATCTTTTTGGCCTTAAAAGGAGAAATATAGCGGGGACTTTTTTTATAAAAAATAAACCCTACGGCCCATGCGCCTGCCCTGGCCGCACGTTGGGCATCAAGCTCGTTGGTAATGCCGCAAACTTTAACGCGTACCATACATCACTTCCTTTATTTTAGCGCCGATATCGGTTGACCGCATAAAAGTCTCACCGATCAATACGGCATGGGCACCGGCTTCCTGCACCCGTTGAATGTCCTCATGGGATTTAAGCCCGCTTTCAGCAACCACGATAATACCTTTAGGGATTTTCGGGATCAGCTTCAAGCCATTGTTTAAATCAACCTTAAGGTCCTGTAAATTCCGGTTATTGATCCCTATGATCTGTGCACCGGCTGAAACGGCCCTCTTGATCTCCTCCTCATCATGCACTTCGACCAGGCAATCCAAACCCAAACGATGTGCTGTCTTCATGAGCTCTTTGAGCTGATGGTCCGACAACATGGCGACGATCAGCAAAACAGCCGAAGCCCCATAAAAAAGCCCTTCATAGATCTGGAATTCATGCAAAATAAAATCCTTCATCAGGACAGGGACGCTGCAATTTTCACTGACACGGGCCAGGTAAGAAAATTTTCCCAAAAAATATTTCTCTTCAGTAAGCACTGAAATGGCGACGGCATTGTTCTTGACATAAATCGACGCAATTTTAGCGGCATTGAAATCTTCGCGGATAAGCCCGGCGGAAGGGGATGCTTTTTTGATCTCCGCGATCAAATTGATCTGCCCCGGCTTAGAAACGGCTTTTTTAAAGATTTCGTAGCGCTTGTACTCTGCCGGCTTCATGTTCTTGATCAGATTCTGATAATAGACCTTCCTGGCCGACAAAAGCGAGACCTTATGTTCGATCATGACCCTCAAGAAATCATCAGACATCGTTGGTGAACTCCTTGAGCTCTTGGAGCTTTTTCAAAGAGCGGCCAGAATCAATGGCATGTTGGGCCATGTTCATGCCCTGCTTCAAATTTTCAACGGTCCCGGCCGTGTAAAGCGCATAGGCGGCATTAAGCAGAACAATATCCCGGCGCGCCCCTGTCTCGCCCCCCAAAACCGCGCGTACCAGGCCGGCATTGTGGGCCGCATCTGCGCCGCGCAAATCTTCCATACGTGCACGAGGGAAGCCCAATTCCTCAGGATCAATGTCATAACTGATAATATCCTGTCCATCAAACTCGCTTACAAAGGTCTTGTCGGTCGTGGTGATCTCATCCAAGCCATCATTGCCATGCACCACAAGCGCGCGCTGGAGCCCTAAATTTTTCAAGACCCTGGCCATGGGATCAAGTAATTCCCGGCTGTAGACACCCATGACCTGGTGGGTGGCTTGCGCCGGATTGGTCAATGGACCTAATATGTTAAAAATAGTCTTAACTCCCAATTCCTGACGGGCACAAGCGACATTTTTCATGGCGGGATGCAGGCGCTGGGCAAATAAAAATGCCAGTCCGATCTTGTCCAAACATTCCCCCAGATGTTTCTCTTCCACATTCAGGTTGACGCCCAAAGCTTCCAGGACATCCGCACTGCCGCAACGGCTGGAAACCCGGCGGTTGCCGTGTTTGGCCACGGCCACCCCACAAGCAGCTACGACAATGGCTGTCACCGTCGATATATTAAATGTGTCTCTATGGTCCCCGCCTGTCCCCACAACGTCAAGGACAACTTCATGACGGGTCTTGACAGGGATCACGAATTTGCGCATGATGCAGGCAGCGGCCGTGATTTCTTCGACCGTCGGACCTTTTTTATTAAGGGCCAGCAAAAAATCCTTGATGTCATCCAACGGCGCCTGGGCGGTCATGATCATTTCCATGACCACCGTGATCTCATCCGGGCTTAAATTCTTGCCATGCTGTATTTGTGAAATATAGTCGCGCATCAGATCCGAAGGAAGTTCTTGAGGAGATTCATGCCCTGTTTGGTCAAGATCGATTCCGGATGAAATTGCACGCCGTAGATAGGATAGATCTTATGCATAACACCCATGATCTCCCCATCATCCGTGGTTTTGGCTGTAACGACCAGACAATCCGGCACATGCTTGGAGTCAATGACCAGGGAATGGTACCTGGTCGCTTCAAAAGGATTGGGCAGGCCTTTGAATATCCCCCGGCCGTCATGTTTGATCATGGAAGTCTTGCCGTGCATCAGGCGTTTGGCATTGATGACCTTGCCGTTAAAAGCATAACCGATCCCCTGATGGCCCAGGCAGACACCCAGGATAGGGATCTCAGGACCCAATTGTTTGATGATATCGATCGAGATACCGGCGTCTTCCGGACGTCCGGGACCCGGCGAGATAACGATCTTCTCAGGCTTCATCTTACGGATCTTCTCAACCGTCAAGGCATCATTTCGATATACTTTAACCTTGGCCTTTAGTTCGCCCAGATATTGCACAAGGTTATAGGTAAAAGAATCATAATTGTCGATCATTAAGATCATGGGTCTATTCTTTCTCCCGGTAAACTTTGGCGCCAATATTGGTCAATTTCCCATCGAGGTCTTCATAGCCGCGGTCAAGATGGTAAATCCGGTAAATTTCAGTTTTGCCATGCGCCACCAATCCTGCGATCACCAAGGCGGCTGAGGCGCGCAGGTCAGAGGCCATCACCGGCGCTCCGTATAATTTTTTGACCCCCTCGACAATGGCCACCCCGGCGTCCCTGCGGATCGCAGCGCCCATACGGTTAAGTTCTGCGATATGCATGAAGCGGTCAGGGAAAACGCGGTCTGTGATGATGCTGACACCCGGCGTGATCGCCATCAGGGCCATATACTGGGCCTGTAAGTCCGTCGGAAATCCGGGGTGCGGATGAGTGACGATATTGGCAGGCCGCAGGGTCTTCTTGCATTTAACACGGATGTCCGCCCCCTCCTTATGCACATCGACGCCAATGGATTGTAATTTATCGATCAAAGCCAACAATTGATTATACTGGGCATCCTTGACCAAAATATCACTCTTGGCTGCCGCAGCCAAAAGTAAGAATGTCCCGGCTTCGATGCGGTCAGAGCCCATCTTGTAACTGATACCGTTCAATTTACGCACGCCATTGATGACAATGCGAGGGGTCCCCTGACCATTGATCTTAGCGCCCATGCTGCTTAAGAAATTCCCCAGCTCTTCGATCTCAGGCTCGCAGGCTGCGGATTCTATGACCGT
>CAZFON010000224.1:0-3560 GCA_964520185.1 uncultured Planctomycetales bacterium
TGGTGGTCACCCCCCTGATGATCCGGGACCCCTTGAACATACGCCGGGCAAAAAGAAAATCAAAGATCCCGTTTTGCGGCAAGAAAATATACCGGGCCTTAAGCCCCTTTGCTGAGGTCATGGCCTGACGCAAATCACGGACCTTGGTGGCAAAAACCAGAACATCGATCTCAACACCCTTTAATTGAGCTAATGAGGCTACTAGCCTGATCCTCACTTTTTGAACGCAGCTGTTCCTTTCAAGAATAAAACAGCCCCTGGCCAATGCCCGCCGGATAACAGGGTCTTTGTCATAAACCATGACATCCGCCCGGTCAGCCAATAAAGCCGCCAGGCATTTGCCCAAAGCACCTGCACCAATTACCAGGACCGTTGATCGTCCCATCACACACCTGCCAGGCGCAAGATGCTGTTGTTGAGCTCATCCACCGAACGGCTTTTTAAGATCAGCTTTTTCAACGCGCCGCCTTCATAATCCAATAAACGGTCGTAATCCCTAATGACCCGCTGGTCAGGCATCCCATGCAGGAAGGCCACCAGATGCTGCATAAGCACAAGGCTTTGCTCGGATTCGGTCATGTACCAAAAATCAAAAAAAGGCTCCTGCAGGCAAAGCTTGAGGATATCTTTCATCAGCGCCGGGCTGATCCCCATCCTGGCAGGCAAAAAATTCATAATGAACATGAAAGGGACAATATAATTGGGGACAGCCGCTGAGCGCTGGCTCCTGTTAAATAATATCTGCCAGCCAATATTCGGCTCAATGCCGTCAATGACCCCGATTTGAAGCACTTTTTCCAAATTACGACGCAGAGCCGCCGGCGTCTCTCCCCGGATGCCCATCATAAAAGAAAGATGCAGGGCCGTTTCCCTGCGGCGGTATTTCAGGAATTCAGCAAGCTTCTTGGCGGAGTTCTCTCCTTTGCGCACCCGGCGCAACAAGGCCATGTCCACATGCTCAACCCCAAAAAAAATAGTGCGGCAACCTGCCGCTGTCATGCGCTCATAAATGCCCGGGTCAATGTCATCCAATCTCGTTTTACAACGCCAACCCACGCCGGGATTATCCCCTCTGAGCCTCTCGAGGAAATCCTCCGTGAACGGACGGTCAGAAATAAAATTAGGCTCGCAAAATTCAAAATAAGTTTTTCCACGGGCCTTGGCAAAATGCATCCATTGCAAGACCCTCTCGGGAGAATGCCTGGTGATCGCCGGGGATCCCTTAAAGGGAAGGCGGTTGTAACAAAAGGAACAATTGGCCCAACAGCCGAAGGTGAGGTATTCCCAAAAACGGTAATTTTCATAACCGTAACGCTTAAGTGATGATCCAAGGCCCTCGAAAAAGGCTTCTTGTGTCAAATGGGGATCGCCGAAATTCTTGAGCACATAATCCTCGATATCCAAGGGGCTGAAAACAATATTAGGCCGGCAGATCAGGGATGTCTCGTACAAGGAAAAATAAGGGGAACAGATGATGATCTTTTTATCTTTCAACAAGTGAGGGTAAAGGTATAAAAAGATCAGCGACTCTATCTTGGGATAATTGTTGTTGCAGGCCATGGACACCAGCACGGTCTCTTCCTTGATGCCGGCCAACAGCTGTTGCAGGGATGATCTGAAATCAGGTTCCGGACTGCGTTCAATATCATAAAAAGTGTACGGCTGGCCCAACGCGTCAAGAAGGTTTAAGGCCTTGATCAAGCCGGCAGGTAAAAGCTCATGGTGTTTGGGAATGATCTGGAGAACAGCCAAAGCAGAACGCTTCATCGTCCCCCGCTTTTCTTTTCCAGCACAAGATATCCGTTTTTCTGGTCTGATCCGGATAACCCGAAGCTGACAGCTTGCTGCAACAGTATACGTCCGGGGGAAACGCCATTGCCCATATACTCACCGGCCCCTCCCAGATAACTGATGATCCGTCCTTTGCTGCGCAGTAAACCCGCCAACCCGGCTAACTTCCTCTGAAAATAGGCCAGGGACTTGGGCCAAAAAATATCTGAGAGATAGATCACATCAAAAGATCTTGGCGGGAAATGATCCGGGACATCGAAGATATCCATGGCCTTAAACCGCAAGCACCGGGTCCGGGCAGAGATCTGTCCGGTAAACACCGTATCCCTCTGCCAATAGGGGCCGCTCTGCGGCAAAATAAACAACCCGTCGTCAACAACCACCCCGTATTTCTTCGCAGTCGCCTCGGGAAGCGAAACCTTTTTGCCGGTCGTGGCATGGCAGAGATCCATCTGATTCAATAGGCTGATGTTCCTTTTTACAGCTTCAATGCGCCCCGGATAGGCCCGCAGGAGTTGGTCAAAAGAAGGCATCATTTTATTTTTTTTCAGGAAAACAGATTTGGCGGCCAGCACAAAAAGCTGAGCGGGATTGATATCGACCGCCCATACGGCTGCGGGCTTTTTGATGGCGCCCAGCATGGTCAAAACCTGGTTACCACCGCCTCAGCAGGCCAGGATGTCACGGTCAGCGCCTGATATGAGGGAAGCCAGCTTCGGCAGAGGTTCTGTTGTATCATAATACCGGACAAAACCGCCGAAACGCTTGATGGCCTGATGGGCGGTGATCGTCGGCATCATGCGCTCACCGGCCCTTTAGCATGGCAAAACAAACACGGACGCCAGTAGATCTGGGTAACGTCCATCTTCGGGTTAAAACCCTCTGCCGGGCAAAAGATCTCTTCAAATCTTTGTGCTCGCACATTCCCAAAGAAAAACGGGTCCTCGGTCTTTGAAAGCCCATTGACCGTACGGAAAGGGTTGTAGCAACCGTAACAATCGCCGTTGCCGTCGATGAATAGGATGCGTTTATACTGCTCGCAGGTGTAGCAGGCATGCCTGCGGCTGTCACTATTATTCTCAGATAACGGGCGCAGCCTTTCGATCAAAACTTCCGTCTTCTGGATGAATTCCAGGATATTCGTGTTTTCCAACAGGAACGGCCGCCGGCGGCCGGCCATGGCCAACAGCAGGATATTATTCAACCCTTTGTCATCAAATCCCAGATACTCGGCCGGAGTTTTGACATAATTATGGAAATGGAGAAAAATAATATAAAGTTTGCGCTCCCCCAGGGCATCGGCCAGCAAGCTGTTGATCCTTTCCGGAAACGTGAAAGCCTCTTTCCAGGAATGGGTGGTCACGACATAGTTGGTCCTGATCCTGATATTAAAATTGTTATTCACAATGGTGCTGATGATGTTTTTGATGGACGCCATGCAACGCTCAAAAGTAAAACCAGGGGGTGGGACATGGATCTTGTTGAGCTGGACCTCATCGATGCCGTTCAAATTGATCTTTAATTGCCGTATGAAAGGAAGGACTTCAATCACGGCTTTATCATTAAGGCCGTTGGTCAGCAGATCAATGTTGAAGCCTATGTCATGTGCCCTGGAAACCACCTGTACAAATGAAGGATAAAGGGTGGGCTCTCCCCTGCCGCCGATCTCCAGGTCCCTGTAGCCTTGCGCGTAGGCAGCGGCAAAAAGTGCGCACCAGTCCTCGGTGCTCATGGTCTCCTGATCGCTTAACGGCTCTTTATCCTTGGCA
>CAZFON010000225.1:0-3550 GCA_964520185.1 uncultured Planctomycetales bacterium
CCTGGCCCACGGCCTTCAACAGGAACATGCCGGCGCCCGAGAAGAAGCCCTTCGAGCCGCCCCACTTGGTGTCGAGCGTGACGGTCGGCGCGCTCGCGAGGAACGCTCCCGACGACAGGAAGATGGGCGTGACGCCATCGACGTTGATGACAGTGACCGGCTTTCCATTGGAATCTTTTGTGGCTTGGACCAAGGCGGCCTTGGCGCTTGATGAAAATGTTTGAGGAACTCCCTGGGACACAAGGACCAACGCAAAGACCAGCGATAAAGGCAATAAAATATAAAGGACCGTCCTGACCATATCCACCCAAAAATTACCAATGGTATTCATCTGCTTTTGAACAAACCCCCTGATCAAAGCCACCAGAACCACCATTCCTGTTGCAGCAGATGTGAAATTTTGTTTGGCCAGGGCCAGCATTTGGGTCAAATAGCTCATGGTGCTCTCACCGCCATACCCCTGCCAATTGGTGTTAGTGGCAAAGCTGATGGCTGTATTAAAGGAAGAATCCGGAGATACGGCGGTCATAGCCATTGGATTTAAGGGCAGGAAGGCTTGAAGGCGTTGAAGTCCATAAACAACCAGCAAGCCTAATATATTAAACATCAGCATCGCGAGGGCGTACATTTTCCATGACATGCCTTGTTCGGGTTTTACACCGCTAATCCGGTAAAGCCATCTTTCCAAAGGCGCCAGCCATACGTTTAAACCTGTGGGTTTCCCCTCATATATACGGGCCATATAAATGCCCAGCGGCTTAACCGTCAAAACCAGCACTACGATATAAATAAATATTTGAATAAAATCGTTATAGTTCATTAAAACATCTCCGGTTTAAAAAAGGCGATAAACAAATAAACAAATAAAACCAATGAAACTATCCCGCCGATCCAATAAATGACTGGCATAAACACCCCCTTATACTTTTGAGCACAAGACAATAAAGGCCCAGGAAATGAGCCCAAAGAAAATCGTCAATCCGATAAAAATAACATCCATCATAAAAATGCCTCCTTAAATACAGCATTCGATTTTAGTTAGTTTAACACCAGCCCTTATTTTTCCTAATTAAAAGAAGGTCGAAAGGTATTAAAAAAGTATTAAAATAGCTAAGAACGCAAACAAGGAGCATTAATTCACGAAAATCCCTATAAAACCTTGCATTTGGCAGGCACTGCGGCTAATTTAGACACGTGAGCAAAATCCCATCCTCAGTCGTTTTAGTACTGTTTGGCCTTATCTTGGCTTTAACCAAATTGTTGCCGCCTGTGAGTTTATCCCATGATGTGGCTTTTTTCTTGATCCTGCCACCGATCCTTTTCTTAGGCGGAATGCATTTAAATAGAGAAGTTCTAAAACAGGATTGGAGTTTGATCGCTTTTCTGGCCATTCCTGGAGTGGTGGCCTCGGCCTTACTTGTCGGATTCCCTTTATCTTACTTTTGGCATATTCCCATCAACTATGCCCTTCTTTTCGGCGCCCTTATCTGCCCTACTGACCCGGTCACCACATTGGCCATCATGAAAAAATTAAAAACTCCCGCCCGGTTGAGGACCATCCTGGAAGCGGAAAGTCTGTTTAATGACGGGACTGGGATAGTTTTATTCATGGTCATTTTAACCATGATCCAAAAACAAGGGCCTTTTAATTTTTCAAATGCCCTGATGCAGTTTCTTCTTATTTCAGGAGGCGGAATCTTAGTGGGAGGAACCTGCGGTTATTTTATAAATCGAATCATCAAAGTGACCGATAATTATATCCTGCATTTGGCGCTAAGCGCTATCCTGGTATTTGGCACACCCCTGCTTGCCGAACGACTGCATTGCTCCGGGATCATTGCCATTGTCGTAGCTGGGCTTATGTCTTTCAAAGCTCACGAAAAAACCATCAAACTATGGACAACTCTCGATATTATCCTCAACACCCTTATTTTTCTGATCATAGGGCTTCAATTACAAGTCATAGGAATACATCATCTGATCCAATATAAAATACCCCTAGCCACCGGCATCATCGTGGTCTTAGTATCAAGGGCCATGGTTGTCTATGCGACGAGAAAGCTTTGCAACCGCTTCTTGAATCCCTCTCTGCCGGAGGTATGGGACCTTGCTCTTATTTGGGGAGGATTACGGGGAACTATTCCGATCATCCTGATGATGCAGTTGCCTGCCTTTGAAGGACGGGAGCTCTTTTTATCCGCGGGCTTCGCGATCGTCCTTTTCAGTATAATCGTTCAGGGAATTACCATCGAAGGTCTTTTGAAAGAAAGGTGACGTAAAAAAGGTGACAGGTACATTTTTCTAATAAATTTTTATAAGAAAAATGTACCTGTCACCTTTTTTACGTCACCTTTTTTTATTCGTAACCGTATTTCTTAATAAACCAAACCTTCACTGTCTGGACCAGCCATAAATAAAGCGCTACCATTCCAAGAAGAAACAAGAAAAATGATGCCGGCGGCATGACAAACTTGAAATACGCACCCAACGGCGTAAAAGGAAGAACCATGGCGATAGAAACGATATAAATGGATGTAAATATCAAGAACGGACTGGGCCAACTTTCTACAAAAGGGATCTTTCCTGTACGGATGATGTGGATGACCAACAGCTGCGTGCACATGGATTCCACAAACCAGGCCGTGGCGAACAAAGCTTGATCGGCATGGAAAACAAGCACCATGATGATCCATGTCAGGTAATCAAAAATGGAGGAGATCGGACCGAAAACGATCATGAACTTCTTGATATAATCCATGTTCCAGGTCCTGGATTTCAACAGATAATCCTCGTCAACGTCGTCCGTGGGAATGGCAACCTGGGAAATATCGTAGAGGAGATTGTTCAAGATGATCTGCAGAGGGAACATGGGATAAAAATTACATTTCAACACATACGGCAAAAATAAACCAGAGCCTGTCATGCTGAACATGTTGCCAAAATTGGAAGATGCCCCCATTTTGATATATTTAGAAATATTACCAAAGACACGCCTACCCTCTAATACGCCATCGCGCAGCACCATCAAATTTTTCTGTAAAAGGATCAAATCCGCGGATTCTTTGGCAATATCTACAGCGTTATTGACGGAGATCCCCACATCCGCCGCCTTCAAGGCCGGCGCGTCATTGATGCCATCGCCCAAGTACCCCACGGTATGATTGTTCCTATGCAAGGCACGGATCACGCGCTCTTTTTGCATCGGAGAAAGCCTGGCAAAAACAGTCGTAACCTTGACCGACTCCTTAAGCTGATCATCCGTGAGCTTTTCCAACTGCTCGCCGGTCAAGAGACCCTTGATATTAAGCCCCACCTCGCTGCAGATCTTCTTGGTGACCAGGTCATTGTCACCGGTCAGGACCTTAAGCTCTATGCCCAGCTTCCTTAATACTTCAATGGTCTTTTTGGCCGTGGGCTTTGGCGGGTCCAGGAAAGCGATGTACCCTTTTAATACCAGGTCCCGTTCATCGTCCTTGGAATAAACTTCCTTGTTCACATCCGTATCCTTATAAGCAACGGCCAGGACCCTGAAGCCGTCCGCGCTTAAGGA
>CAZFON010000226.1:0-3549 GCA_964520185.1 uncultured Planctomycetales bacterium
ACAATTAAAATCTAAACATACACCACGATCAAAACAAAATAAATATCAAGGACGTGCCGCATCTTATCGTCGAGCTTCATGGCGGTCCAAAAAATGTTATAAACGCTGACACCGATGATGGCCGTAATGGCCAACGCCAGAATAAGCTCGACGATGGTGAATCCCTTTCGGGATTTAACTGCTGCTCGTTGTTTCATTAGGATAATAAATGATGGTTTCCAGCTCCAACTGCCCCTGGGAATTTCCCATGGGCCAATTTAAAGTAAGGGTGACATTTTTCAGATGATCGTTAATAGGCCCTGTTTTGGCGCTGACGGTAAATTTATCATAAGGAGATTCCAACGGCTGCGGAAAGGCTTCCAGCAGGTCGTCTGAGCCTTGTGTGGCATATAATAATCCAAGCCTGTTATCCATGGCGTTCAAAGCCCTGACCATTTCCTGGAAACGCATGCCGGTGCGATAATTCGTCAACAATCCTTGGGCGATCAGGGTCAGGGAAACACTGACAATCGCAATGGCCAGAATGGCCTCAAGCAGCATAAAACCGTCCCGTGATCTATTCATCGCTCTTCTGGTTCTCTACCTTTTTAGTCATCATGCCACGCACATCTGAAGTGGACAATTCAATTTGTTGTTCGGCCGAGTTCAATTGAATATTGACCGGATCCATCGTACCGTCGGGATAAAATGCGATGTGCTCCTGTTGCATATCCAGAGAAACGCCAGCGGGAATGACGTGCTTCCTTCCTAAAAGGCCATTGACAGGCTCAAATACCGTCTCTTCACCGCTGTCAGCTTCCGTATTGCTCTCTTCGTTAAGCGTTGAGCATTCAATCCTGTAAGCATGGTTCTCATCCGAGAACGCCAAGGCATAAATACGTTGCCGGCCCATGGCCATGGCCTGGGCCCAGCGGCTGATGTTAAGCAGGTCATCGGCGGTTTTATGCAATTGGAACCGGGAATAACTTTTGGTAAAGTTTGGGGCTGCCAGCGCTACGACGATCCCGACAATAATGACGACCACCAGGATCTCGATCAAGCTGAAAGCGCTGTTATTTTTGTTCTTTTTCTTCATTGCCCCAATTGGTAATGCTATGTTCATCTTCTACCCCGTTGGGCCCCAGGGATGAAAGGTCATAGCTGTCAGGATTATGGGTGCCGGGTGCCGCATAAGCATACTCATGCCCCCAAGGGTCCTTGGGAACAGCTTTTTTCTTTAAATAAGGACCGCTCCAATTCACCGGCACCGGGGCAACGGATGACGCTTTGATCAAGGCGCCCAGTCCCTGATCGGTAGTGGGATATTGACCTACATCCATCTTATAAAGGTCCAAAGCTGTGGCCAAACTCGATTCGATGTCCGTACGGGCCGCGGTCAGGCGCGCCTGTTCGCTCCGTCCGGCGATATTAGGTACCAGCATGGCCACCAGGATCCCAATGATGATCACCACCAACATGATTTCGATCAAGGTAAAACCGTCTCTTTTAATTTGAAACATATCTATCTCCTTCCACAGTCTTAATAGATCTTTATTCATCAATTGATTATCATATTCATTTGAAACATCGGTAAAAGCATGGCCACGATCATGAACCCCACCAACCCCACGACTACCACCAAAACCGCAGGCCCCAAGATCGTCACAAAGGTCCCAGACATTTCCTGACTGGAACGTTCGCAATTGGCGGCCAGCTTGTACAGGCCTTTTTCCAGTTTACCACTTTCCTGGCCGACGGCAATCAAATCAACAGCCATCTCCGGAAAAAGAGAACTGGCTTTAATGGCCTGGGTGAGGCTCATCCCGGATTTGACCCTCAAGGCCATTTTCCTGACCTCTTCCTGCAAGGCGCTATTGTCAACCACCAGGGTCACTGATTCAAGCGCTGTCACGATAGGCACCCCACTTTCCAGCAGCATCCCCAAGGTCCTGGCAAAGCGGCTTAATTGGGTGTTTTCGATGTACGATTTTAATATAGGGACCTTCAATACCAATGCATCGAGAACTGCCTTTCCCTTTGCTGTTTTCAAATAAGAACGCAGCCAAAAGAATACACCAACAGCGATGGCGGCCATCAGCCACCAAAACTGCGCGAATAGCTGACTGACAGCAACGACGATCCTGGTGGCCAAGGGCAGTTGTGCATTAAAATCTTCAAACATCATGGTCAACCTCGGCAGGACAAAGGACAAAAGCACAAAAAGCGTCATAAGTCCCACCAAAAAAATGATGACTGGATACAACAAACTCGATTTTACCTTGGATTGCAATTGCATATCTGTTTCGAGGAATTGGGCCAGGCGGTTTAAGACCAACGGCAGTTGGCCGCTGGCTTCCGCAGCTTTGACGGTATGAACGTATAATGGAGAAAAAATCCTGGGATATTTAGCCAAGGCCAATGAAAGGCTTCCTCCTTTTGTCAAAGTGTCACCCATAGATTCAATGACCCCGACCATGGTTGGAAACTGCCGTTGATGGGACAATAATTCCATGCAGCGTGCCAACGGGATCCCAGCTTCCATCAGGTCTGCCAGCTGCCTGGTAAATTGGAAAAGGGCTGTTTGTGAAACCTTGAGCTCAGAACCTACAACCTTCATGTCTTTAGGCAAAACGATCTTCATGTACATCCTGACATCTAGAGGCATTTTGCCTTCATTGGTCAGCTTGGTCACAGCATCGGAAACGGTATCGGCTTCAATGATACCGCTGATGATGTCCTGCGGCCCGTTCTTGGCTTTATAGAGGAATTGAGGCATAAGGTTGGTGTTAAGTGTCTTCCGTGACACGTAAAACTTCACTGGGAGAGGTCAAGCCTAAAGCCACTTTTTCCCAGCCATGCTGGCGCAGGGTCTTCATGCCATCTAAAATGGCAACCTGTTCTATGTCCCTGCAGTTTGCCCTGCCTGTCACCATGGTACGCATTTTTTCATTCAGCACCAGAAATTCACAGATCGCTTGCCGTCCGCTATAGCCGGTCATCCGGCATTCCTTGCACCCCACGGCTTCATAAATAACAGGATTTTGGGTAAGATTCTCTAATTCAAATTCCTTTTTGATATTATCAGAAACGGGTGTCACTTTCTTGCATACAGGACATAGTAATCTCACCAGGCGCTGGGCCAAAAAACATTCCACAGATGAAGCGATCAAGTAAGGCTCAACGCCAATGTCGATCAAGCGTGTAATGCCTGAAGCTGCGTCATTGGTATGTAAGGTGGAGAAGACCAGATGCCCGGTCAAGGACATTTGGATGGCGATCTGGGCCGTTTCGAAATCACGCACCTCGCCGATCATGATCACATCAGGGTCATTACGCAGGATGGAACGCAAGGCCGCGCCAAATGTCAATCCAATGGGAGCGTTGGTTTGCATCTGCACGACACCTTTAAGCTGGTATTCAACGGGGTCCTCAACAGTGATGATCTTGGTATCTTCGGAATTAATGGCCGCTAAACAGGAATATAAAGTGGTGGTTTTACCGCTGCCCGTAGGCCCGGTCAAAAAAACGATCCCATGCGGTTTATTGATCAATACATCCAACTTTTGACGT
>CAZFON010000227.1:0-3538 GCA_964520185.1 uncultured Planctomycetales bacterium
TGGCCAGCCATACCCCTGAGCCGTCGTACCGGTCCGGCGGATGCAACCTCTTGAAGATATCGAAAATTTCCTGGTGATGCCGTTCCTGGATGCCGATCCCGTTGTCTGCCACATAAAATTCGTGGGCGTCATTCCTCTCGTGCCAGCCGATACTCACGACCGGCGCCACGTCCACTTTGGCGAACTTGATGGCATTACTGATAAGGTTGAAAAATACCGCTGTCATCTTGATCCGGTCGCAAACGATCTCCGGAAGTTTACCGTCGATCTTGATCTCAGCCTTGGATTGACGCACCATAAAATCGCAATTGGCCAGGGCCGTGTCGACGATCACCTGGACGGATGCCCTGGTATAAGGATTTTTGACCCTGGAGACCCTGGTCAATTCCAGCATGTCCTTGATCATCACCGTAAGCCTGGTGGCCCCCTTGCGCACGCCTTTAATGCAATCCTGGCCCCGCTCATCAAGCACGGAGGTGTATTTGCTTTCCAGAAAGGCCGCATAACCAACGATGGTCGTCAACGGGCCGGCGATGTCATGGCTGACCGTATGGACAAAACGGTCAAGCTCCTGGTTTAATTTTTCCAGGTCTTTCTTCTGCCTGCCGATTTCCTCGAGGTTCTTTTTAAAAGCAAAAAGCAGGAATCCCAGCGTCACGGTGAGCATCAGGCTGAAGGCGAAAATGGCCCTGTATTCCTGGCGCCAGCGCTGGCTGCGGCGGGTTGACTCGTGGACCTGGGCCCAGAGGTACTGGACGATGGACCGCACGCTCTCCCTCAAAGCCCGTTGCCGGCTGTCGGTGCGCTCCAGGTCTTCCAGGGACAGCTGAAAACCTCCATTTTCAACGGACTTGAAGATATCCTGTACGGTCGTGTCATATTCCCGGGTTTGCCGGCGCAGCTGCTCAAAAGAGGCTTTCAATTCCGGCGGCACCCCTGAAAGCCTGTCGACAAGCTGTATTTGGGCATTGACCTGCTGGACAAGGCCTTCGAATTGACCGCCGAGGCCCTTGACATAATCCGCCAAATATTGTCCGCGCGCCGCCGAGACCTGGCCAAAGGCCAATTCTTCCGAGGAGGCTGACAATTTAGAAAAAATGATCTCCTTTTCCAACTGCAGGTCGTTGAGCCTGGTCGCCGTCTCCATCAACACCAGGTCCACCCGGGCCACGTGGTCGAATTCGCGCAGGATGCTGCTTAACTGACGCACGCCGGCCCATGCCAGGCCGGCCAAAAAAACCAGCAATACCAGAACAGCGGTAAAATTCTTAGAAGGGGTTTTCATTGTTTTTTATAGAGGCCGAAGGTCACGACACAGTTCCTGCCCTGCGACTTGGCGCGGTACAAGGCCCAATCCGCCTTGTCCATCAATTCCTCAACGAGTTTCCCGTCGGAAGGATACATGGCGATCCCGATGCTTAACGTCACCTGCACGGTGTTGTCGTACGCCTTGACCGACCGTTTTTCGGAAGACTTGCGGATACGTTCCGCCACGACACGGGCCCCCTCCATGTCCGTTTCCGGCAGGACGACACAGAACTCCTCTCCGCCGAAACGGCCCACAATATCGATCTCGCGCACATTTTCCCTGATGACGTTGGAAATTTCCTTGAGCACCATGTCCCCGGTCAAATGGCCATGCTGGTCATTGATGGCTTTGAAATGGTCGGCATCGATCATCAAAAATGAAAGCTTGGCACGTCGCAGGGAACTGCGCTGGACTTCCTCTTCAAAACGCTCGAGAAAATAGCGCCGGGTATAGACGCCGGTCAAACCGTCGGTGATGGCCAGGGTCTCTATCTCCTTGTACAGTTTCAGGCGCCGCAGGGCCAGGGCGAACTGGTGCGCCAGGATGACGAACTTCTCCCTGTCCTTGGGGTCCAGCCCCTTATACAGCAGCCCCCCCAGCTTTTTCTCCTTGGATTTCAAAACAAAAATACCGCAGTCCTTGGGCAGGTTCTCTGTTTTTAAGCCCTCCGCGGTGTCCTGGACCAGCTGGCAGTCCTCGATGGTCACATTTTCCTTCAATTTGCGGCGAAAAATTTCAAAGGCCTCCTGCTCATTGGAATGCCGGGTGATCTCCTTGGTCATATCATAAAGCGTGAAGATCTGCATCGCATCGCGCTCAAGCTTGGCTTTCTCACCCTGGGCCTTGTCCTTCTGCTCGATGATCTTTCCGAATACATTCTTGGCGCCCAGCGCGTCCTCGTCGGCACGCTGCTCGAGCCCCAAGACCACCAGTTGGGCCAGGTAAAAGACCACTCCCACAAAAACCGCTGTTAAAATAAGCAACACATAGATCATGCCGCACACACCTTGTTCCGTCCGGTTTCTTTGGCCTGATATAACGCTTCATCCGCCTTAAAAATAAGCTCGTCCCTGCCTTGGGCGTCCTTGGGGAAACAAGCCACTCCGATAGAGACCGTCATGCGTGTCTTTTGCCGCCGCAGGATGATCTCGCGTGACTCGATCTTTTTCCTTAGCTCATTGGCCAATTGCAGGGCCTTGGCCTTGGGGCAATCGGGCAGCATGACGCAAAATTCCTCCCCGCCGTAACGGCAGATCATCTCTCCGGGGTGGTCAAAATGTTCTTCCAGGATCCTGGCAATGGTCTTGAGGACGATGTCGCCGGCCATGTGGCCGAAGGTATCGTTGTATTGTTTGAAACGGTCCAGGTCCAGCATCAGGAAACTCAGTTCCTGCCCGCGGCGCAGTTCCCGCGAAATTTCCGCCTGGAACCGGTCTAACATATGCCGTCGCAAATACAGGCCGGTCAAGCCGTCCTTGATGGCCATGGTCTCCAGACGCTCGTAAAGCTGCGCGTTTTCAATGGCGATCGAGGTCAAATCCGCGATCGTCCTCAGGAACCTCAGGTCATCCGTGGCAAACTGGGACATCACCGCGCTGTCCACCCGCAGGATCCCCAAGGTCTTATCGCCGACGACCAGAGGCGTGGAAATGAGCGAACGGATGGGGCGCTTGTCCTCTCCGTCCATCTTGTCCAGGTCGAAACGGAAATCGGTATGCACGTCCTCGATGAGCAAGGGATGCATGGTCTTGATGACAAAGGCATCGAAGATGTCCCCTTTTTTGGCCTTAAGATTGATCTGCATCTGCCCTTTTTGTGAGGAGGATATCCCCAGCTCACCGGTGGTGGAATGGAACAGGTATAAGATCACCGTGACATCTTTATGGCCGAAAAGTTTGGCCACCTCGATGGAAAGGGTGTTGGAGGTGTCCTGCAGGCTCAGGCACATGCTTAATTTCTCGGTCAAGTCCTTGAGCTGGGCGTAATTGATGATCTTCAGCCTTAAAGAAGCGATGGCCTCCCATTCATGCTCCAGGTCCACCTTCATCAGGTTGGCTTTTTCAAAATATTCTTCCTTCAGCAGGGCAATGTGGGATTGTTTCTTTTGCAGGCGGCGATGGAAGGCGGCAAGCAGGAAAATATCGGCTATAAGGGCAACGGCCAGAAAAGCATAGGCCACGGGGTTTTTCGTCGCATAAACAAAAAAGCCCCCTAAGGGCACAAAAAAAG
>CAZFON010000228.1:0-3530 GCA_964520185.1 uncultured Planctomycetales bacterium
CGTATGAGTCTGGCAGGCAGGATGCCTATGAAAAGTTTCTTATGGTGTTGGATTATCTCAAGCGCCAAACGGATTGGCAGGACATACAGATCGGCTTTTCAGAGAGTGAAGACATGCATGGATTCCCTGCGGGCAAAACTTTAAAGGACCTGGAAACCGAAGTTGGCAATATGGGTTTCAGGGTTTTACCTTCCGAAAGTCGGCCATATCAAACATTCGAGTGGTTGGATACAATAACAACTCCTGAAGGAACAATAAACCGATGGGGTCCGGAGGGGGGGCCTTATCAGTATAAAACAAGGCCATGGGGGGCACAGAAGCCCGCCTTGTCTGGACCGCGGGGTGAAGAGGATAGATCATTCCAGGATTTGGGTAAGTCGTTACAAGGCCGTTCGGGATTAGGTTTTCTTACGCCGGATATTTTAAGATATTCTTCAGCGCATACTTTTTTAGAGGGGCCCGCGGAGGTGTATTGGAAAAGCGGCGGTTCTATAAAAGTCAGAAGAGTCGGTATCGATCCGAAAAGAGGAAGCGCCGAGTTGTATACCGAAGGAGAAAATACTCCCAGGATCGTTGCTCTTGATAGTATCGAATATTTGGACAGCTCGATCGATCAGGATAATATAAACACCCTTATTAAAAACCTTTCCGTATATACGCTTTCCAACGAACAGAATCAGGACTCCATCGACAGCATATCCAGCTCTTTTCATGGTGATGTTTATATGGGCTTTAGCGGATGGTTTAATTATCAGCTGATGTTCAAACGTAATGTTAAATATGCCTTTTTACTGGATAAAAACCTGCCAGTAGTCCTATTACACCGCATGACCGCAGAGGTCATACGCCGTTCCAGGGACAGATTTGAGTTTGTTAAGAACTTTGAAGCGGCTTTGCAGTCTTCAACCAGGCTGGGCCTGGAAGGTGATTGGTCGGAATTGAAGTTTATGACCCAAATAAAAGGATCGTGGCTGGGTAGTGATGAGAATTTTTCGTTCATTAAAAGAATGTATGAAGACAACAGGATCATTTCTTCAATGGCAGACATCAGGTTAAATAGCGTCTTTGCCAGGATCGCCAGATGGCTTAAGGAAAATAATTTCATGATGGATGCTGTTTACTCTTCCAATATTTTGGCATGGGTGATAAAAGACAGGAACGGACCTCAAGAGTATTATGACAGTTTATCAACAGTTTCTTCTCCTTCCACCATCATTATTGATTCAGAGCGTCAACAACGGGTTGGAAGCTTTCCGTTGATACAAAGGGCAAGATTGGCTTCGGCGGTTCCCGGGTTGCACCCGGAAAACCAGGATCTGGCGATGAGTGCCAAGGAACTGCTCAAAGGCTTTATCACGCCCGATCAAAAACCTTTGGTCCCCATTTCCAGCGATAAAGCCCAGAACCCGGAGCTTTTTGCGGATTCTGTTGTGCAAAAACTGGATGGTGTCATCCTGAACCGATTGGAGCCGTCGTTAACAAAATTGAGCGTCAGTAAGAGGCGATTCGAGGGAGACCCAATGGGGCCTCCAGAGGTGGAGATCAGGTTTGGGCCCAAGAACCTTGACTATATGACGATTGTCATGGGGGAAAACAGCATAAGCCATGTTGGCCTTTTTGCCCCTGGTTTCGGCTCTTTACTTTATACCGCTGTGGGTGCCATTTTACCGACAGGTATTAATGCTGAGGGAGATATCGTTGAGCCAGAAACCAGGAAAAAACTTCAAGAAAATTATGAGCCCAGAGGGACTGATGTATATGAAAAGGGGACAAACGGACGGCGAGTTATTGATGGACCTTCGGATGAAAATAACGTTAGTATGCGGGATGTGGTGGCCGAGACATTACTGGGCAAATTGAACATTAAATATATGGGTTTAACCTATGTAGATTTCGATTATGAAACGTATCATGGGGCAAAGGCATTATGGAGTTTTCTTAGTAAGGAGAACAATGAGGATGCTTTTACCTTGCATTTTGTAAAAGACGAGGCCATGAAAGCCTCAAGAAGTGAGATTGCCGACCTGGAGAAGCGATTTCTTGAAATTCAAAATAAGATCAGTGCTGATGATTTTGAGAAAGAATATGCAGATTATATTCGTGCTGAAAATGCCGCGGCCCTTCTCGAAATAAAGAGGCAGATGAGCAGGGAAGATTACAGACAATGGCTGTTAAGGGCCAAGGCTTTTATAAAAAAATATAAGGGAACGGCGGACCAGAACGGGAGTTTCCTGGATAATTATTATATAGCTACCTATTTAACACTGAAAGACCCGTCAAAAGAGGCAAACACGGTTGTCTTTTCCCCCACGGTTGGTTTTCAAGGGAATGGATTAAAACCTCAACAATTGACTTTAAAGATTTTGTCCACGAAAGACCTGCAATTGCTTAATGAATGGGAGAAATTCTCATTGGACAAGCCTACAACGGTCGCTATCGAATATGCCCGCCGGAAGAATCCATATGATTTTGTCATAGGCATGGTGTCAGAAGATGCCGATGGAAAGCATTTAGAGGGGATCATGGATGTTTCTGATGCAGGTCAAGCGTTAGCCGGCCAATATGTAGCCATTGCACCATGGAACCGGAGAGAGACGGGGGCCCGAAAATTAACAGGGGTGGGTACTGTTTTATTGACCGGATGTATGCAGGAATCATTTTATAGAGGCTACAAAGGAAGGATGTTTTCTGAAGTTATAAATGAAGAGGACGTAAGGAGCATGTACTCGGTGATGGGAGCAAAATTAGTTTTTAAAGAGCAAGGGCTAGAGGATACTTATGGCGTCTTTGCGCTAAACGCCTTGGAGGCTATAAAAAAGCAAAATTCATTAAAGGGCAATTCCATAGTAAAGAATCAATTATCCTCGGATAGGGCCCAATTAGGAGAAGACCGGGCGATGGGGGCAACGGCCTTAAAAAGGACGCCAATGGGGCAATATATCACTATTCTATCCAATCCGGATCAAGAACTGGTGGTGATGGTCAATAGGAACTTGGATTATCTCGAAGCGCATCGGACCATAGCTATCAGGCTGATCATGAATGACACCTTTAAAGTGGTTCACGCCATATTGGCTGACATGGATGACCCTCACGGACAATTTAACGGGAGCCAAAGGATCATTTTTCAGTCGCCATTATTGGTCCAGGATGTGAACGACGGGGCATCGGCCCGTTTCATAAGCCCGGTACAGCAATGGTTAAATGCCTTAAATGTCAAAGGGTCGATCGGACCATTAAGCTTTTGGGATAAAATGATGATATCCATTTATAAATTAAGGTACCGCCAATTAAGCAAGTTACCCAAGAAAAAATGGATCGGTGGCTTTGTGTTGGATATCTCCACTCCTTTAAAAAGGTATTTGCTTCGGGCCAAAGCGGATGTTTATACCGGTGAAATAGAAGCCAGTAACAGCGGTACAGCAAGTCCGGCGGCTGGTCAAAATGAAACTGGCGGTATTGATTTGACCCCGGAGCGGATGAATTTGCAGACGCAAAATGCGGGTGCAGGGATCAGGTTCAATATGGAC
>CAZFON010000229.1:0-3476 GCA_964520185.1 uncultured Planctomycetales bacterium
CGTATAGTAAAGCCGCGGCCCAGCAATTTCACTGTAAATTCCGTCTCAAAAGCAAAATTCCTGGAGGTTATCTTCATGCCTTCCCACACCTGCCTCCTGAAAACCTTATAGCACGTGTTGATGTCCGTCAATTTCACGCCATAAAGCAACCTGAAGGCCAGGTTGGAGATCTCATTAGCCCAACGGTTGACAGGCTCCATGCCATTGATATGTCCCAAAAAACGCGAACCATACACTACGTCCGCCCCATCCAAAATAGGTTGCAAAAGTTTTGGGTACTGGAGGGGGTCATACTCCAGGTCCGCGTCCTGGATAAGCATGACATCACCGGTCGCATGCTTGAAGCCGGTCAGAAGGGCCGCGGTTTTTCCGGCATTATCCTGATGCACCATGATAATGTCCTCCTGGCCCCTAAAACGCTCCAATATAGCGGGTGTCCCGTCCTTGGAGCCGTCATTGACAATGACGATCTCGCGCCCAAGATTTCCGGGCAAAGGGGCCCCTCGGACCTTGGAGATAATGTCCTCGATGGTGGATTCTTCATTGAATACGGGGATAATGACGGAAAGTTTCAAATGTCTTTATACCTGTTGGTGATCGGCAATCGCCAATCCTTGCCAAAAGCGCAAGGGGTGATCTTGACGCCTGGAGGGGCTTGACGTCTTTTATATTCATTCATGTCAACCAGCCGGACGGTCTGCAGCACATGCTTCTTGTCCATTCCTGATGCGATGATGTCCTGAGGCGCGGCATGCCCTTCGACATAGGCCGCCAAGATCTTATCCAGGTCCTCATACGCCCCCAGCGTCTCTTCGTCGGTCTGGTTGGATCTTAGCTCCGCTGAAGGGGCCCTTAGCAGAACGCTCTTAGGGATAAGGGGCTGGCGACAAATGCCATTTCGATAGCGTGCCAATTCATACACCTTGGTCTTGAAAACGTCCTTAATGACCGCGTAACCGCCGGACATGTCGCCGTATAACGTGCAATAACCCACGGCCATCTCGCTCTTGTTGCCCGTCGTCAAAATAAGCCATCCGAATTTATTGGACATGGCCATCAAAATATTGCCGCGGATGCGCGCCTGGATGTTTTCCTCGGCGATGTTGACCGCCTGGCCGGCAAAATGTTTGGCCATGGTCTTCAAATATGAACTAAAGGCCTTCTTGATGGGGATTTCTTTGAAATCCATTTTCAAATTTTTGGCCAAGGCCCTGGCGTCTTGGCGGGTA
Source organism: uncultured Planctomycetales bacterium (assembly GCA_964520185.1). Classification (GTDB taxonomy): domain Bacteria; phylum Omnitrophota; class Gorgyraeia; order Zapsychrales; family Fredricksoniimonadaceae; genus JABDGZ01. The sequence goes on from CAZFON010000229.1 coordinate 1,230, forward strand.
CCTTTGCAGCTAAAAGAGCTGGGCATGGAGATGGCGGTAACGTTTTCAGGGCCCAACGCATCACAGGCAATGCAGGCGACCAAAGCAGAATCCACCCCTCCGCTTAATCCTAAGGCTGCTTTTTTAAAACCATTCTTCGATACGTAATCCCGCGTGCCTACGACAAGGGCTTTGTATATCTCCTCGGTGCTCTCTAAAACCGGCGCCACCGGATTATGATCCGAAGCAAAATCAACGTTCAACAGTTTTTCTTCAAATTGGGCTGCCCGCGCCAGCACAGATCCGTCGCGTGCAAACGCCATGCTGCCGCCGTCGAAAACCAGTTCATCCTGGCCGCCGACGCAATTGACATACGCCCAGGGCACCCTGGTTTCCTTCACCCGGCGCCTCAGAAGTTCCTCGCGTTGCTTGAGTTTCCCGGCATGGTAAGGTGATGAAGAAATATTGATGAGGATCTGAGCGCCATTCCTGGCTTGTGTCTGGTAAATGGCCTCGTCAACCCAGATATCTTCGCAGATACTAAGTCCGACGGTGATGCCATCGATGGTAAATATCCCTGCATTCCGTCCGGAGAAGAAATAGCGCTTCTCATCGAAAACCCCGTAGTTGGGCAATTCATGTTTATGATAGACGCCCTGAAGCTTTCCATCGCTGATAAGGGCTGCGGCATTATAGATCTTCCCTGTGGCATCACTGTCCACGAACCCGGTGATGACAGAGATCCCTCTGATCTTTTTGGTCAGGGCATCCAGGGCCTTGATATTGTCCGCCACAAAATGTTTCTTTAAAAGCAGGTCTTCCGGCGGATAGCCGCAGACGGCCAGCTCCGGGAACACGGCGAGCCTGGCCCCTTGCTTTTGGGCCTGTTGTGCATATTCCAGGATCTTACGCGTATTGCCGCCTAGATCACCGACAGTGGGGTTGATTTGAGCTAACGATATTTTGATCATAGAAAACTAGGTTAACCGGTCCTCCGGGTTATCCGTTGACGATGTTCATAAAATTTTGATAAAGCGTCTGGGCCTGGGCATCAAAGGCCTTTTTATACTTCCAGTAATCTTCCAACATGGATTGGGCAGTGTGGCCGTATTCGTCACCCCATTCCTTGATGCTTTTATCCGTGACCTCAACGTGAAATTGCAAGCCATAGGCGTTCCTGCCTACTTTCAGGGCCTGGTGCGGGCAGCCTTGCGCCGTGGCCAGCAACTGTCCACCTGCCGGTATCTGAAACATATCCCCGTGCCATTGGTAAACAGGTTCCTGAGATTTGAACCCGGCCAAGAACGGGTCTTTTTCGCCTTCCGGCGTCAGGCGGACATTATACCAGCCTATTTCCTTGACCGGTGATTTGATGACCTTGGCGCCGCAGGCCTTGGCCAAAAGTTGGGAACCTAAACATATCCCCAAAAATGGGATGTTCTCTTTCAAAACTTTTTGGATAAAGTCATTTTCCGGCTTAAGAAAAGGATATCGGTCTTCCTCATCGACATTCATGGGGCCGCCAAGGACCACCACCGCTTTAAGATCGTTGGGTGAGGCTGGAAGCCGGTCCCCTGCTCCCAGGTCAATAATCTGAAACGGCTCTCTCCGGGATATCAAAAAATCCCCCAGGGTGCCCGGACCTTCAATGTCGATGTGTTTGACGATGAGGATCATAAAGGGAATTATACTATAAAAAATAAAAAAGGTGACAGGTACAATTATGTTTTCAGGCCGTTTGGCCAAAAATTGTACCTGTCACCTTTTTTAACAGGACTCTTTCATTAATTTACGCGTTCATCAACAGCATTTCCGCGTAACTCGGCAGAGGCCATAGAATTGCCGGGACAAATCCTTCCAGCTGATCAATGGACTCGCGAAGCTTGGCCATGCCGCTGAAGATCTTGGCCGTATCATGTTTGGCCAACGCCGCTTCCAGGGCATCACAATTGCTCAAAGATTCCTCGATCAAAGCGGAAATGGCCTTGAGCAATTTCTTCTGTCCTGTGGTCTTGCCGGCAGTGCCGACGGATTTAATGGTGTCAGCCAGCTGCTTTTGATATTCGATCCCCGCCGGGATCAACTGTGTGCGGGCCATGGTGGCCGCGCAATCGCCTTCCAGAACCAAAACGGTTTTATAGGCGTGTATGTTGATCTCATAGCGCGAGGCTATTTCTTTTTCATTCAAAACGCCATGCTTGACCAAGACCTGGATATTCTTTTTGACTTTGATGGGATCCAGGGCCTCAGGCGTATTTTTTAAATTAG
>CAZFON010000230.1:0-3470 GCA_964520185.1 uncultured Planctomycetales bacterium
AACTGCCCCCGTATAGTTCGTGCACCGGGTGCTGTTAGTAGGCGTGGAGCCCGAACACGTAGTGTTCTTAACGCATTGTCCCGCGCTAAGAGTATAGCCTGAATTGCAAAAAGCCTGGCAATGGGCTGCATTGCCTTGACAATTGGCCTGAGTAGCCACTAAAGACCAGGTAGCCCGAAATGCTGTGACATTGGTCAGTGGGCATACGCTGCTGCCACTGGGTAGATTGCCGCTCGGTGGATGTGGACATTGCCCAGGATAAATACAGCCGCCGGTGAGGGGATTATAGACGTAGGTCACCCCTCCAATTTTGTCACAGGCACAAGAAAGATAGGTTGAATCAGCTGGATTTGTATCCCAGTACATATTGGCCCCTGAACACGTCGGCGTGTTACAAGCGCAGCTTGCCGTAGTACAACCAGCCGGAATGGTAGGCACTTGGACCTGTCCTGTGGGACAGTTAGTGCAGCTGGTCCCGTTCCAAAATTGGCCTGTGGCGCAATAAGAGCATTGATGCCCGTCCCAATGGGCGTAAAGGTCGCACTCACAATCCGTATGGCAAGTGGTATTGGAATTATAATAGACCGTGGCGTTGGCCCCACAGTCGGCCAGCACGCATTGGCTCCCATTGGATGTGTACCCGTACGGGCAGCAGCCGCATTGCCCGCTGGCCGTGGCATAAGTACCGTTGGGACAAAGGCATTGGCTGCACGTTGTGTCAGGGACAGATCCTGGTAAAATTGCAGAACAATTCAAGCCATTGGGGCAAGCACATCCCGAGGCTGTACAAACTTCGCCTGGCGGGCATGCTCCGCAGGAATGGACGCCGTTGCAGTAAACCGCCGCTCCTTGGCATGTTTCTCCTGCTGGACACGCTACTGAATTTGGATTATTGGAATTAGTACAAGCGAGGCCCCCAAAAGCCGGGGCAGGACATTCGCAAGAACGGTACATGATAGGCATGCCATAACTGCCCGGGGGAGGACAGGTCACCGGACACCAGGCGCCGTTTATGGCATTGACCCTGGCACCCATAATGACCGAAGTCACCGTGTTATAATAAGCACCTGCCCCATCATGCACTTTGTCAAGCCAGGAGCCTGTCCTAAAACTGGAAATGACGACCACCGCTACCACTGTAAGGAGTAAAATATACTCCAAAGAGGTTTGCCCTCTGGCAGGCTTATAGCGGGCGTTCATCTTCATAGATAATACAAATATAACATAAAATTATGCAGTTCGCAAAAACCAGCTTAAAGAGCTTTTAGGCGCCTGGCAACATCAGAAAGGTCTTGTGCGCCGAAAAGATAACTGGCCGTGATAAGGACATGTGCTCCTGCCTCCACAGCCAGGGGAGCTGTCTTGGCATTGATGCCGCCATCTATGGAAATATCCCCTTTAAACACTTCTTTGAGACGTTTTAATTTAGGCAAAGCTTCAGGCATGAATTGTTGGCCGGCGAAACCGGGATTGACGGACATGACCAGGACGCCATCGCAGTCATTAAAAACTTCCTCGCACAAAGGGGTTCCGGGATTGATGACCACAAAAGCTTTTTTGCCAAGCCCGCGGATCTTTTTTAAGTCCGCGCGTAAAAGCGCCAGGTCCACTTCCTCTATTTCCTTGGGCCATTGGTTCCACTGGCGGCAGGTAGACTTACGCTTTCCATAACATTCCACCTGCACCTGAATGATATCCGCCCCGGCTTTGGCATAACTTTCGATATAATCACCGGGATGCTCGATCATGAGGTGGGCTTCAAGGGGAAGCTGGGTCTGTTTGCGCACCGCCTCGACTATCACAGGGCCAATGGTGAGATTGGGCACAAAATGCCCGTCCATGCAATCAATGTGCAAGCGGCCGATCCCGGCAGCTTCGCAACGCTTGATCTCCTGGGCCAGGTTGCCGAAATCAGCGGCAAGGATACTGGCTGAGATTTCGATGGTTTTTTTCATAGTTGAATGGTGCGTGGGGAGGGAATTGAACCCTCACGCCTTACGGCATACGCCCCTCAAACGTACGCGTCTACCAATTCCGCCACCCACGCATTGTAGCTGATCAGACTTATTTCATGTTATTCAATGCTGCCGTGATAAACCCTTTAAACAAAGGGTGAGCGATGTCAGGCTTGGACTTGAATTCCGGATGAAACTGGCAGCCGACAAACCATGGGTGGTCCTTTATCTCGACAATTTCCACCAAATTCCGCTCAGGGTTGAAGCCTGCAATGACCATCCCCTTTTGCGTCAATTGCTGACGATAGGCATTGTTAAATTCATAACGATGACGATGGCGCTCGGAGATCTTCTCAGCATTATAGGCCTCAAAACTTTTAGTGCCTTTTTCCAAAATTCCGTTGTAGGCGCCCAGGCGCATGGAAGCGCCCATGTCCCTGACTTCCTTTTGTTCTTCAATGAGGCTGATGACGGGATAAGGCGTTTCCTTATCAAATTCTGTAGAGTTCGCACCTTTAAGCCCTGCCATGTTACGGGCGAATTCAATGGTGGCGATCTGCATCCCTAAACAAATGCCGAAGAACGGCAGGTTATTTTCCCTGGCATACTTGACCGCCGCAATTTTCCCTTCGATGCCCCTCGAGCCAAACCCGCCGGGGATCAGGATGCCGTGCGCGTCTTTCAAATATTTTTTCAGTCCGTGGGCCTCGACATCTTCAGAATCTATTTTGATGATGTTGACCCGAGCATTGTTGGCAATGCCGCCGTGGACCAGGGCTTCATAGATGGATTTGTATGCGTCCTGCAAGGTAATGTATTTGCCCACCACCGCGACAGTGACTTCCTTGGCCGGGGACTTAAGGCGCTTGACCACTCCTTCTTCCCAGCTTTTAATGCCGCGGTCGGCCAGCTTAATGTTTAACTTCTTCAGAATCAGGTCATCCACCCCTTGTTTCTTAAAAGACACGGGCACTTCATAAATATGTTTGACGTCCCCGGCCTCGATCACAGCTTCTATATCCACATTGCAGAAAAGGGCTATTTTCTCGCGTTGTTCCTGGGAAATGGGCCGCTCTGTCCGGCACATTAAGATCTGGGGGATGATCCCTATTTCGCGTAAACGCCCGACGCTGTGCTGGGTAGGCTTGGTTTTCTGCTCGCCGGCTGATTTAATGTAGGGAAGCAGGGTGACATGGATATTCAAGGCATAATTCTCGCCTAATTCCCAACGCAGCTGCCTGATGGCTTCCAAAAAAGGAAGGCTTTCGATGTCTCCCACCGTGCCGCCGATCTCCACAATGGTCACATCAACGTCTGAGGACTTGGAGACCTTTTTGATGCGCTCCTTGATCTCGTCGGTAATGTGCGGGATGATCTGCACCGTCTTGCCCAGATAATCGCCATGCCGCTCCTTGGTGATCACGGAATAATAGACCTTGCCGGCGGTAATGCTGCTGTCCCGGGTCAGCTGGGCATGGGTGAATCGCTCGTAATGGCCCAGGTCCAGGTCTGTCT
>CAZFON010000231.1:0-3452 GCA_964520185.1 uncultured Planctomycetales bacterium
CCAGGAAGAGCTCAAGGACTTGGTCGTGCAGGTCAAGGAAGCCAAGACCGGCAGTTTTTCCTTCGGCGGCGGTTACAGCACGGTGGACAGGCTGATCGGGTTTGTGGAAGTCGAACAGAAAAATTTGGACATCTCCAATTGGTCCACCTTTACCGGCGGCGGACAGGACCTGCGCTTGCGCGCCCAGATCGGCAGCGCCCAGCGTGAGTTCTTGTTGAGTTTCACCGAACCATGGCTTTTCGACCATCCGGTCTCTGCGGGATTTGATCTGTATTTGTCGGAAAATCTTAATGATAACACCACGGGTTATGCCTATACCCAGAAGACCTTCGGCGGTGACCTGCGCCTGGGCCGTGCCATCAATGATAATCTTTCCGTCGTCGGGGTTTACCGCCTGGAACATATTACTATCAGTAATTTGAATGAAGGGGTTTCCCAGGCCCTGGCGGAGCAGGCAGGCAACAGCCTGGTCAGTTCCCTGGGCTTTAGTGTGACCAATGATTACCGTGACAGCAAATTGTCTCCCACCAAGGGCTGGACAGTGACCAACAGCGCTGATCTTGCCGGCGGACCATTAGGCGGGGACAGGAATTTTTGGCGCGTGCAGACCAGCGGTGCCTATTATTATCCGTTGGTCATCAATGATGTGACAACGGTCTTGGAGATCAGCGGCCGCACTGGTGTCGTCCAGTCTTATCCGGACACCCCTGATGTGCCGATCTTCGAGCGTTATTTTGCCGGCGGCCAGGATTCCATCCGCGGTTATGATGAGCGTTCTATCGGGCCGCTGGATCCCAATACCCAAGATGCCATCGGTGGCGATGCGCTCGTGTTAGGCAGTGTGGAGTATACGGTGCCTATCATCGAGATCATCAAAGGCGCGGTATTTTTCGATACGGGTAATGTGTGGGACAAGGTCAGGCATTATGGCAATGGCGGTCTTAAGTCCGGTACAGGTGTCGGACTTCGCGTCAAGACCCCCATCGGCCCCATCAAGCTGGATTATGGGATCCCTTTGGATTCAACACCTACACAGAATTCCAAAAGCGGCAAGTTTTATTTCAGCGTCAGCCGCGGGTTTTAATTAAGGATCAAGCGTCCTATGTCGATGGTTTTACAGGCAAAAATAGGGCGCTGTTTTTATAGATTTATGGTAGAATGTCTTCTTAATTTAATAGGTAAAACAGGAGGGTCTATGAAAGTGTTAAAAGTGTTTGGGTTGGCTGTCATTTTCGCAATCTCGATGGTGTCCATGAGCCTGGCCGATGGCATTAAGATCGGTTACATAGATTTGACCAAGGTTTTTGACGGCTACCAGAAGACCAAGGAATTTGATGCAGCATTGCAAAGCGAGGGCGAGTCCTTCCAGAAACAGCGCGATGCCATGGTCCAGAAGATCCAGGATGCCCAGACCAAGCTGGATCTGATGAGCAATACACAAAAAAGCACCATGCAGTCGGATATCGAGAAGCAAAAGAACGACGTGATCGCTTTCGACAGAGAAAAACGCACGGAATTGACCAAGCGTCGAGATGACAAGGTGCGCGAGATCCTGACCGATATTCAGGGGGTAGCGGCTAATATTGCCAAAAAAGACGGCTTTACCTATGTCCTTAATGACCGTGTCATGGTCTACGGTGACCCGCAATACAACCTTTCCGAAGAGGTGTTGAAGACCTTAAATGACAGTTACAAGAAATAAATCTTCCCTTACGATCAGCGCGGCTGATATCGCCCGGTTCCTTAAAGGCGAATTGATCGGCGATGGGGGATCGGTCATTAACGGATTTTCAGGTATCAAAGAAGCAAAGACAGACGAGTTGACGTTTTTGGCTAATCCCAAGTATGAACCTCTGCTTCATGGGACCCACGCGGGAGTCATCCTTGTCGGCCGGCAGGTCTCTTGCCCTGGGAAAACGTTGATCAGGGTGGAGAATCCATCGCTTAGTTTCACCGAGCTGGTCAGTCATTTTTATAAAGACGCCCCTGATTATAAGCCCAGCGGTATTCACCCCACGGCGGTGATAGCCAAGGGCGCAAAGATCGGGGGAGCCGTTGCTGTCGGGCCCCATGTGATCATCGAAGAAGGCGCTGTTATTGGGGAAGGCTGCATGATCTATGGGAATTGTTACCTGGGCCATGAAGTCCGCCTGGGGCGGGATTGTTTGATCTATCCCAATGTGGTCTTGCGGGAAAAGGTTTCTTTAGGTGACCGTGTGATCATCCATAGCGGCACCGTTGTCGGTAGTGATGGGTATGGTTATATCCTCGTTTCCGGCAAGCACATGAAGATCCCGCAGGTAGGGACGGTGGTCATTGGGGATGATGTAGAGATCGGTGCCAATGTCACCATCGACCGTGCGCGTTTCGATAAGACGGTCATCGGCGAAGGCACCAAGATCGATAACCTGGTACAGATCGGACACAACGTCACCATCGGTAAGCATTGCCTGATCGTGGCCCAGTCAGGCATAGCCGGCAGTACAAAATTAGGCGATTACGTGATCTTGGCGGCCCAGTCAGGTTTGGTTGGGCACATAGAGATCGGTGATGGAGCGGTAGTGGCCGCCCAGTCAGGGGTCAGCCATTCCCTTCAGGCAGGGGAGCAGGTCTTCGGGTCCCCGGCACACCCGCTTAAGGAGGCGTATAGGAACAACGCCCATCTTCACCGGTTGGATAAATATGTTGAGATAATAAAAGACTTGAAGAAACGCATCGAAGTCTTGGAAAATAAATGAACCAAAGAACCATCAAAAATCCCGTACATCTTTCAGGTATTGGCCTGCATAACGGCAAACCGGCGCATGTGACCATCAAACCGGCGTCAGAAAATCAGGGTATTTATTTTGTGCGCACGGACCTGCCGGGTAAGCCTTCGATCAAGGTCACGGCAGCCAATGCCGTTGTGGATGAAAAGATCACCCGTTGCAGCGCCATAGAGGCCCAAGGCGTGCGCATTTATACCACAGAACATATATTGGCGGCATTAAGCGGGATCGGCATTGATAATGTCACCATCGAGATAGACGCAGATGAGCTGCCGGGATTGGATGGCAGCAGTCTGGAATTTTTAAAGGCCTTGGAGCAGGCCGGTTTCGAAGAACAGCATGCCCCCAAGAACGTTTTTATCATCCAGGAGCCCATTGTCGTTTCCAATAAAACATCGACGGTCGTGATCGTTCCCCATGATCAATTTCATATTTCTTATACGCTCAGCTACGAGCATCCTTTACTGCGGTCCCAGTTCTTTTCCAGGGCCATCGATCCGGACCTTTTTGTCGGTCAATTGGCGCCGGCCCGGACTTTTTGCATGGAATCTGAAGTCGATGAGATCAAGGCCCATGGCCTGGCCCGCGGAGCTAATTATCAAAACACCCTGGTGATGTCGCCCCAGGGCCCTTTGCAGAATACCTTGCGTTTCGAAGATGAGTGCGTGCGCCATAAGGTCCTGG
>CAZFON010000232.1:0-3439 GCA_964520185.1 uncultured Planctomycetales bacterium
AGACGGAGGAATAATCGATGAAAAATAGTATTAAAAATATGGTTTTAGAATCGATTGAAGGACTGTATAAAACAGGGACTGTTACTGAAATAACTCTTAAGGAAGTAAGGGCTTTGTGTCTTCCGGAAGTAAAGCCTTTTGCACCAAATTCAATTGCTCGGCTACGCAGAAAACTTAAATTAAGTCAGGCTGCATTGGCCAGATTTATTAACACCAGTGTTTATACAGTGCAGAAATGGGAACAAGGTGTAAAAAAACCTTCAGGTCCTGCTTTAAAGTTGTTGCGTATTATTGATGAAAAAGGATTGGCTGGAGTTATTTAAATAAAATTGGTGACAACATCAGTCTATCCATAAAAGATGTTTATTTGGGGATGTGTTTTGTGTTTAAGGGATAAATCCGGTGAGTTGTGGGGTTGGCGGCGATTTTGCTTGTTTGAAAGGTTTTACTTGGAAGCGTAGTTATATGGTATAATGATTAAAGATTTAGGGCAATAAACGGTCTTTGAAATGGATTCCCGCTTTCGCGGGAATGACAGAAGCTTTAAAAGAATGACATATTTTCCCAATAGAGTAACAAATAGTAAAGGAGTTCCATGGGCGAAGGGGCTGACGAGCGTAAGCCCTGACTGAATTCCCGCTAGAAACATAAGGGAATGACAGCCTAGGGCGCAAAAAGGATTCAAATCCAGCCCTTCAAAAGCCGCCTCAGTAACTTCCTATAATATATGTTATGTTAAGTTGTCACACAGGGAAATAGGGATTTCCCCTGAATATATCAGCCTTCGCCTTTTATGAATTTATTGTGTTGAGAACTCTGCTTTTACCTGCAGTTCCTGGTGCTTTTCGTTCTGTTCATTTACCCTTTTCTGTACTCCACTGTTTGGCTTGCAAAAGAAATAAAGCTTATCTTCCGTATTTGAACATGTTCCCTGTTTAAGGCCATGGCGAGTCTCTACCTGACAGACTTCCCCTTCAGATTTACCCTGGCAGGCGTTAATGGCTGATTGTGGGGGAATTTCAGGTTTTTGTTCATTTTGGGTATTAATGTCCTTATTTGAATTAGCCTGGCTGTTGATGGTGGTTGTGGTGGTACTGGACGAATCCAAAGTGCTTGATCCCCTATCATTATTTTGTTCAGCTTGCGGGGAAACCAGCACACCATCAGAACCTTGGGCAAAGCCTGAGGAACTCATCAAAAAAGCTGCCAATAAACCACCAATTAATCTATTCATTAAACACCTCCGTCATTTGTTTAAAGTTTATTTTTTATTTTGATCCATACAGCACCGACAAGCAGCAAAACAAGACCTATCCAGGAAATGACCATTCCTGCAGTACGTACCGGTGTAGAGCCAAAAATTACATTAACATCATGAATACCTGGATCAAGGTTAAAGGCAATAAATCCGTACGGATTATATAAATAGGGGTTTATGCTTTGGCCATCTACATAGACCCTCCAGCCTGGGAAATAAAAAGTATGGAAATAGATGGTTGTAGGCTGTATGGCCTGAAATAAAGCCTCATAGTGCACAGGATCAATGGGTTTTTCCCAGGCCATGCGTCCTAGACCGTTGAAAACTTCAAATTTATGATGAGCAAAGCCCATGGGAGGGGCATCCACCCATTTAGGAGTATACTCCCCTTCTCCCATGGCCACAAAATTATCAACACTGGTCAGATCATTGACAAAGCTTAGCTGGGCAGAAGTGTTCAGGGAAATAAGGATGATGAACAATGAGATCAAGCCTAATAAGGTCCTTTTGGCCCAGTGGTTTTCTATTAAAAGAAAGAATCCTCCCCCCAGGAAAGACATGACGAATACGATGATGGTCAAAAAGCGCCAGGGCAGTTGAGTAAAACGTAACATGCTGATATTTTCCCAAAACAGGTGTGAAAAGGGAAGTGTACAAAAAATGGCCGCAGCCCCAACAATTAAAAAGAACACGTAGATCAAACCAGCCTGTTTATTTATTTTAAAGATCTTTGAAAGGCATGCCATGCCGGCCAGGCAAAGCATGGAATGAATAACGCCTGCCTGGAAGGTCACATGGTCCATCATGGTTTGATCAAAAGGCCAGAACAGCGCTTTTAAAGAAATAAAGCTTTTATGAAAGTCATAACGCATCGAGGTCAAAAAACGCAGGTTTAAGAATTGTTTTTCCATCAGTGCCGGCAGCCAAAAGAACGATGACATCATTAAGCCGATGACAAACATACCTATGGCAGCTACGATCCAGGCTGATCTTTTTTCGGTAAAAAATAAATAAAACATAAAAAGCACGGCAATGGGAAAAAAGAGCATGCTCATGATGTTGTGGGTCAGGCTCAGGCCAGAAATGCTGGTAGTTCCTAAAAGAAAAGCCCCGAGTCCCCCTTTACGGCTCATTTTAAGGATAGCCAGCAAAATAAAAGGGAAAAAGGCAAAGGAGCTGAATTCTGCAAAAGCCCCGCGCACATAAAGATCGATAATATGGTAAGGAGCATAAGCATAAAGAAGGGCTGAAAGCATCCCCCCTTCCGGCCCCCAAAATTCCCGGGCCAGCAGGAACATGCCGACCGCAGACAATATCCACATAAGAATGCATGCGGCATTGATAGCTGCAACCATGTTGTGGGTCAGATGAGAGAACAACATGGCTAAAAAAGAGAAAAACGGAGGGTAAAAGTTGAACATCGGATAACCATGGCCCCAGTTAAGTCCGGGCGCCCATCTGACTAAAAATTGGCCATGGCCCATGTATCTGTCCATGGCCGAAGCCCTGACATAGCCTGCCATGGAATCATGGGCATTGATCAAATGATGGCCAAGAAGGCCTGAGTACAAAGGAACGGTTAACAGGACGATCAGGATGGTGTAAAACCAGGCGGATCGGAATAAATTTTTGGGCATTAAAAGATTATAAATCAAAACAGGTTGTTTTTGTAATTTAACGATGTGGAATATGAGGATAAAGCAGGGAAAGCAACAAGGTGACTTTTCCCTCGGGTTGATAATGGAGCTCCTTGCTTTTTAGAGCAATAAGAAAAGCATCCCGGTAATCCCCTGCTTCAGTTAATTTAATGGCTGCATAAAGAAGCTCATTGGCTTGTTTCTATGTTGATTTGAGCAGAAGAAAGGCCGCTGCGTACCTGCCCTGCTCCACCTTGGAGACGGCATAAGGGGTTTGGGAGAAATCATAGTCCTTGGGGGCAACAAACAGGACAGTTTTGCCTGATCTCAAAAGATCATCGGCAAAGACCCGCTGCTTGATGGAAAAGATGCCGTACACATAAGGCGCATAGTCGTTCAAACTATTCGAAAAATAGGCCAGACCTTTGGGGTATAGATCTGCCAATTCGTCCTGTTGCCTGTTGTCCCTGTCATTGGCCCAGAAAATAGCAGCCTCGGGAATAGACATGGGCATGGGATAAACCCCGATAAAAGAGGCGTCAGG
>CAZFON010000233.1:0-3417 GCA_964520185.1 uncultured Planctomycetales bacterium
ACCTTTTTCTAGCTGATTTATCTCTTTGAAACGTAAGTAACTATTCCGCCGTGGTTTTTAGCCCGTCGAAAAAAAGTTTATCTTTAGATTGACTCTCCGGTAAAATATTATAAAGTTATAGTATGTATTTTAGAAGACTGGAAATCTTCGGGTTCAAGTCCTTTGCGCAGAAGACTGTGCTCGAATTCAAGCCCGGTATCTCCGCCATTGTCGGGCCTAACGGCTGCGGCAAGAGCAATGTATTTGATGCCATCCGCTGGGTGTTGGGCGAGCAAAGTGTCAGGGAACTTCGCGGCAGCTCGATGGAGGATGTCATTTTTAATGGCACCGACCAGAAGGCTCCTTTAGGTTTTGCGGAAGTCAGCCTTGCCTTTTCCAATGAATCGCGCGTCTTGCCCATTGACCATGACGAGGTCGTCGTTACCCGCCGCCTGTTCCGTTCCGGTGAAAGCGAATATTTGATCAATAAGAATATCTGCCGCCTTAAAGACATCGTGGAATTATTTTTAGGCACGGGTGTCGGTGCCGAGGCCTACTCGCTCATCCAGCAGGGCAAGATAGACCTGGTCGTTTCCGCCAAGCCGGAAGACCGGCGCCAGATCTTCGATGAGGCGGCAGGGATCACCAAATATAAGAGTAAAAAGAAGGAAGCTTTAAGCAAGCTGGATGACACACAAGAGAATTTATTGCGTATCAATGATATTGTCGTCGAGGTCAAACGTCAGATCGCCACCATCGAACGCCAGGCCAAGAAAGCCCAGCGATATAAGGAAGAATTCGAGGTGCTCAAAAATTATGAACTGATTTTTGCCCGTCACCGGATGGCTGCCTTTGACCATGAGAATAATGCCCTTGAGGCTGCGGTTGCGGCCCTGCAGTCTAAAGAACTGGAATTGACCAAAGAATTAGGAGAGTTGAACGACCGTATTGACAATGAAGCCGCCCAGATCGAAGAGATCGAGGAGCGCGTCAATGAATTTAAGGCCCAGGACATCCATTTGGACAATGAAGCAGCCATGAACACACGCCAGATCTCCTTTAATGAAGAGCGTCGTCAAGAGATGGAGGAGACGTGCCGCCGCCTGGAAGCAGACAAGGCCACGGCTTTGGAACGTTGCAAGACCCATCAGGCCAAGATTACGGAGATCAAGGAGTCCATAGCCCAACTGGCTGAAAATTTATCGGCTTTACAAGCCGCCTTGCAGCAGAAACGCAATGACCTGAGTGTGGTCATGCATGCCATGGACTTAGGGTCCGCATCAGTTGCCCGGGTGGAAGGCGAAATGCTGGGCCTTACCAGCCAGCAGATGCGTTTCAAGAACCAATTGACGGAGAACATGAAGCGCACCATGGAAGCCCAGGCCCGCAAGTCTCGACTGGAGCTGGAAAATTCCAAGGTCCATGATGAAAAGGCCCAGGTGTCCCAGCGTTATGAAGCCATCAACGGCGCTTTGTCCCAGGCCCAGGCCCAATTACAGGAATTTTCAGTCCATGCCGCGAGCCAGCGCGAAGGCTTTGAGATGCTCAAAAGCCGTTTGAACCTTCAAGATTCTATGATCGATGATCTGGAAAAGAACCACGTCTTTCTCTTGTCTCAAAAAGAATTTATCGAGAAAATGCAGGTGCAGTATCAGGACATCCCTGATCCGGTAGTGGAAGGCCGCTTTATAGCGAGCGTAAGGCCCAGCGATAAACAAACCGGTATTATAGGGAAGATCAAAGAGGTCAAGGTCATCCCTGCCACAGGATCGTCACCGGAGTTATACGAGATCACTTACGAGACCAAGTATGTGGAACTGGATTTGCAGCACCTGGAAGACCGTATTGCCATGATCAATGAAAAATTAGCCAGGGCCAACGAAGAAAAGATCCAATTAGACCGTCAGATTCAGGAGCAAGGCGATATCCTTCAAGAGGTCCTTAAGAACATCCAGGAACAAGAGAAAAAAGCATCTGTCCTGGAATCACAGAAAAATGATATAGAGCTTGTTTCCGGGAAATTGGTCGGGGAGTTGAGTGTCATATCTTCTGAATTTGCCGAAGTTGAAGGGGCCTTGGCCACCTTAAAAGCTCAGGAATCAGAACTGGCGGGTGCTTTGCAAGGGATTGGCACCCAGATTGCGCGTTGCCAGGAAGATATTAAATCCAAGACACAGGACATTGCCGACAAGTCCAAGGAAAGCCAGGAATTGAATATTGCCGTAACCCAATTGGAGGGCGAACTGTCCTCGATGTCCGGCAAAAGGCTTGGCCTGGAAGATAATCTGAGCTTGCATACCCAAAACCTTGACCGTGACCTGACGGACATCAATCGTTTTGAGTCGGAAATCAAGGAATTGGAGGCTAAAAGCATCAAGCTGGGGGAAGAGATCATCACCCTGCAACAGGCCAACGAAGC
Source organism: uncultured Planctomycetales bacterium (assembly GCA_964520185.1). Lineage (GTDB taxonomy): Bacteria > Omnitrophota > Gorgyraeia > Zapsychrales > Fredricksoniimonadaceae > JABDGZ01. Next base: position 2,399 of record CAZFON010000233.1, read on the forward strand.
CCTGCAGCGTAAGAAAGAATCTTTAAGCGCCGATTTAAATGGTGAAATGGCCAAGAAAGAAGAAATGTCCTGCCGCTTTAATTCCTTGCGTACCGCCGTGCGAGGGCTGGAGGATGAGATCATCAAGATCAAGACCGATACCCACAACCAGCAGATGCGCCAGCAGGAAGTGCAATTCCACCAGCGTTCTCTCAAAGAACGTTTGTCGCAGGCCTATAAAATCGATTTGGACGCCGTCGAAAGTCAACCGTTGCCGATGGTGATACCCGTGCAAGATCAACCGCTGCCAACAGAGGGCCATGATGCCGAAGGCAACTTGTCCCCAAGCGCGGAACAGCCACTAGCCACACCACAACCCCAACTCAGTATCGAAGAACTCAGCACTGAGATCGAACGCCTCAAAAAGCGCTGCGAGTCCTACGGAGCGGTCAATTTGGTAGCCATCGAGGAATTCGAAGAACTTAAAGGCCGTTATGAATTTTTGACCAAGCAGCAAAGTGATCTGTTGACGGCCCGCGAGCAGTTGATGTCAACCATCCAGAAGATCAACCGTACCACCCGCCAGATGTTTACAGATACCTTCAATAGGGTCAATGAGGAATTTAAGGTTCATTTCCGCATGCTTTTCGGCGGTGGGGAAGCCCAGCTGATCCTGCTTGATCCTGAGAACGCCCTGGAATGCGGCATTGATATCGTGGCCAGGCCTCCGGGCAAGAAATTGCAAAATATCAGCCTCATGTCCGGCGGCGAGAAAACATTGACGGCCATTGCCCTGATCTTCGGGGTGTTTAAAGTCAATCCCAGTCCTTTCTGCGTTCTGGATGAAATTGATGCCGCCCTGGATGAGTCTAATGTGGGCCGTTTCGCGGTGATGCTCAAGGAATTTGCCAAAATTGCCCAGTTTATCGTTATTACCCACAATAAAACCACGATGAACGCGGCTGATCTTATGTATGGGGTCACCATGCAGGAGCGGGGAGTGTCCCGTATCGTGTCTGTCAAATTAAATGAGTATAAGC
>CAZFON010000234.1:0-3402 GCA_964520185.1 uncultured Planctomycetales bacterium
TCTATTCGATCGATGAAGCTTTCCTGTCCTTGGAAGGTTTTGAGCCTTACGGGTATTTAGATTATTGCAGGAATATCAGAAGCACTGTTAAAGAGCAAACAGGCATTCCTGTTTCTGTCGGCATTGCCCCCACCAAAACCCTGGCCAAGGTGGCTAACCATATTGCCAAGGATAACCCCAAAATGGGCGGGGTATTCTGTTTTACCGATGAGAAAGACATTGATCACTGGCTTGAAAAGACCCCGGTCAGAGAAATTTGGGGAATAGGGGCTGAAAAGGCCTTGTTTCTGGGCCGTCATGGCATCACCAACGCATTACAATTAAAGAGAGCGCCAGGTGAGTGGATAAAAAAGCAGTTAACCGTGATGACCCTGCGGACGGTCCAGGAGTTAAGGGGAACGCCGTGCATAACACTTGAAGAAATAGAGCCTAATAAGAAGGCCATTGTTACCTCCCGCACCTTTGGCTATGAAGTCAGTGGTTTATCTGAAATGGAAGGAGCTATATCGGCCTATGTGTCAAAGGCCGCGGAGAAAGTAAGATGCCAGAGTTCAGTGGTGGGATATATTCAGGTTTATATTGAAACAAATCCGTTTAAAGGCTCTTATTACCGTAATTCAGCCAGCATCGATATTTCACCGCCAACGGCCTTTACGCCGCAATTAGTCGAAATTGCCAAGAGACTCCTATCAAAGATATACAAAGAAGGATACCGCTATAAAAGCTGTGGGGTCATGCTGACGAATTTTTCTGATGAAAGACAAGTCCAGCAGGACCTGTTCCTTCCGGTTTATTCAGACAGCCCTAAACAGCGATTAATGAAGGTGATGGACGGCTATAACCGCACCGCCAACAGCGGGCAGCTGTTCTTTGCGGCCGAAGGGGCAGGCAAGCCCTGGTTTATGAAGCAATCTCATAGATCAAAGCGCTATACAACCCGTTGGGATGAAATATTGGAGATAAAGATTTGATGTAATATTTACGCAGTCGCTTGGTATTTAAGATATTCTCTTTGAATTTTATCCGCAGAAATTGCAAAACATAGGTTGTTGTCACTATTGCTTCTGGCCATGATTAAACCCACCAGATCCCCCTGTTCATCCAGGATGGGGCCGCCGCTATCTCCGGGTGCCAGATGAAGCTTCAAAGCTAAAAGATTCACATCACCTGGACGCTTTCCCGCCATCATGTCTATGACTTTACCGTCCAGAGTACTTTGATTCTCTGAGTCAGAGTCATCGAATGCGATAATAGGGGTTCCAGCTTTAAGTTCAGATGTAGGTCCCCAGATAATTGGATTGAGACGGTACGGAACATTTATTTTAATAAAACTGATATCAGAATTGCTGGAATAAAGGATGGTCGCTTCGTATGTCTTATCCCCATTTAGATCTACATAGATATGTTGGGCATTAGCGATGATGTGGGTATTGGTGGCAATAATTCCAGATGGATCGATGATAACGCCATGCCCAAAACGTTCAGTGGAAGCCATCCCTGTTTTGCCATTTTCAGTATGTATGGCCGGAGCATCAACGGCTTTAATATTGACAAGCGATGACTGCATGTTTTGCTTAGAAGGCGTTGAAACCTGAGTTACTTGCTCAGTGGAAGCCGTCTCTGTTATATCATCTTCAGTATGCATGGCTAGGGGAGGCGTTGACACCAGGATTTCTGGGTCAGGGATAGCTATTTCTGTTGGGGGTGTTGATATAAGTATTTCAGGGTCAGAATACCCTCCAACCACTAAGCTCTGAGCATAAGACGGCGAAGCGCATAAGGTCAAATACGCGCAAAGACCCACAAAAGACAAAGTCCTTTGTATTCTTGGGTAATTCATTGGTTATTACCTTCTATCCTTGATATAAATTAGACAAGAAATCTCTGGGGAGGCTTCATTATAAGATAAACATGCGTAAATTCCTAGAATAAATAACCGTGACACAGTATAATTTATTTAGTAATCCTTCCCCCAAGGATTTTACATAAATTCCCCCAATAGGCTTATTAATAATATTAACTTGCCAATACCCATATTTGTGATACATTTGTATATACAAGTGGGTGAAGGGGGATTATGGATAAGGCCCACTGGAATCCTTTAAAAAATGTGTATTTAAAACAAACAAGGGGAATAACATTTGATGAGATCATCCATGCAAAATTACTTGGTATTACTGAACATCCGAAACACTCGCATCAAAGTATACTCATTTATGAATTCAATGATTATATATGGGCTGTTCCATGTGTGATTAATAAGAATGGCACGTTCTTAAAAACTATCTATAAAAGCCGTAAATTAATGAAAAAATACAATAGGGAGTACTCAAATGAATAAAATTAAATTGACAAAATACGAACAATATATCGAAGATCATATAGATGAATATGTTCCTGTATCAAAGGCAAAATTCAATGCTATTGTTAAGTCTATTGAAGCCAGAAAAAAGGATGCTGTTTTGAATATCCGAATTAATCAAGGGGATCTTAATAACCTTAAGGACAAGGCTAAACGGCTGGGAGTTAAATATCAGACGTTTATTGCTGAGATACTGCATAATTTTGCATTACCTGATTAAATAGACCATTTTGAAAAAGTTTTTATGCCTGCATCTATTTGTCGTCATTTCTGAATGTTTTTGTCGTGAATCAATTTCTGATGTACAATTATTCACCAAATGAAAACATCCGTATGTTAAGAAATATTCCGCGTTTTTGCATCCTTCTTTTATTCTGTTTTTGCGCCTTTTCTTGCAGTTCCAAAGATTCTACAAGCTTTAGCACCCAGGAAACTCAAAGAAGTATAACTACAGTTCAGGCTCATGATTTTGCGCCTGGCCAGCTTGAAGCACATTACCAGAAGCATGGAGGGCAGTTCGGGGATATCACGATCGATCAATACCTGGCCCAAGCCCGAAACCTCTTGGATACGGCACCCGGGGATGATGTTCTTGAGAAGATCAGGCCAAATGGTGACATTCTACATTACCGCGCTTCAACCGGAGAATTTGCTGTCATGACCCCGCGTGGCCGTATCCGGACCTATTTCAAAACCGACATGCGTTACTGGATGAGACAATGAAGAACTCGCTTTATATTTGTCCGGTCTGCGGATTTAAAGGCTTAAAAGAAATGCCGTATGACAAACACGGTTCGCCTTCCTATGAGATCTGTCATTGTTGCGGGTTTGAGTTCGGGTTAGATGAAAAAGCGAGTATGGACCGGTTTCGGGAGGACTGGATCAGGAAAGGCGCGCCATGGTTTACGCCTGGATTGAAACCCGCGGATTGGGATCTACAAAAGCAACTGAAAATAACCGGGACACATTGACTTTTTACAAGGATTTCATATAGATTCCCCCTAATTGAAATTAATCCATATATAAGGGTGGAAGTATGC
>CAZFON010000235.1:0-3394 GCA_964520185.1 uncultured Planctomycetales bacterium
CACGTTCATGCCAAAGATTGATATTTTCCATGGCTACGATCGAATTGGCACGCAGGATGCGCGACAAGCCGCAAATGCGCTCGCAGGTCACGGGATTGCGTTTATGCGGCATGGCGGATGATCCGATCTGTCCTTTGAAAAATGGTTCTTCGACCTCCAAGAGTTCGGTCTTCTGCAAAGCCCTTATCTCCGTGGCGAATTTTTCCAGGGAAGATCCGATGATGGCAATGGTCATGATGTAATGGGCGTGCGGATCGCGCTGAAGAATCTGAGTGGCCACATTCGCGGGCTTCAAATTCAGCTGCTGGCAGACATATTCTTCGACGGATGGATCGATATTGGCATAGGTACCCACAGCACCTGACAATTTGCCGTAACGCATGCCGTCAATAGCTGCCTGCAGGCGCACCAAATTGCGGTTGGTCTCGTCGTACCAAATGGCCATCTTAAGCCCAAAGGTGGTCGGCTCCGCGTGCACGCCATGGGTACGGGCGATGCATACCGCATCCTTGTACTTTTTGGCTTTGTCCTTGAGCGCGACCGAAAGTTTCTTCACATCATTAAGCAGGATTTCCCCGGCCTCAACGCATTGCAGGGACAACGAGGTGTCCAGAAGATCGGAGGAGGTCATGCCCATATGCAGATACTGCGCTTCCGGCCCCAGGCTCTGGCCCACACTCTGGATAAAAGCCACCACGTCGTGCTTGGTGCGCTCTTCCAGGCGGCGTACTTCTTCCAGATCAAATCTGGCATTCTTGCGGATCTTTTCCATGGCTGCCTTAGGGATTGCGCCCAGCTTGGTCATGGCCTCGCAAGCCAGCACTTCGATCTTAAGCATTAATTCCATCTTATGCTCGTCGGACCAGATACGGCTCATCTTGGACAGGGAATAACGGTCAATCATACCAGACTCCTTAAGATTGGATATTGATAATTACGGACCTAACTGATTAATCTGATCATTAGTAGAATTTGCGCCCGCCTCATCTACAAGCATCCGCAAAACGAAGCAATGCAATAACGAAGCAATGCAATAGGGAATATTAACAGAGAAAAATTACGAGGTCAACTTAAAAAAAAGCAGGAAAAACGTAACCTACTGATATATATACAGTTAAGGTTTTACTGCTGACCTTCATTCTTGACTTCAGGAAATTTTTCCTGCATATATTTAATGCTTTCCTGAACACTTTCCTTCATCAGCAAAGGAATTGTTTTTATCAATTTCTGGCCCTCATCAGATTCGTAAAAAGCGATGAAAGCCTTAAGGTCATCAGAACTAAAATGGCGGTCATAGATAGGAAGAAGCCTGTTAATGATCTCATCGATCTTCACCCTCTGGCCAATGGTCTTGGCCTCATCCGGTTTTTCTTTGGCGATCTGCGTGAGCATGGCTTTGAAATTATCGTTCAAGGCCCGGCGCGTACCGAAGACATCCATAAATTTCAGGATCAGCTCTTTCTTCTCCGGAGCGATCGCCTCAGAAGTTGCTGCAGGCGCGGCTTCGGTCGCCGGTTGGGCCGCAGGCGCCGCCGTCACAGCAACAGGCTGGACCACTGGAGCTGGCGCAGCAGCAACTGCCTGAGGTTGAACGGCAGGAAGAGACGCTTCTTGGGATGGGACAGCCGGCGCCGGCGCAATGGCAGCCCCGAAAGGTTTTCCGTCGATATCTTTGATCTCATCAGCATAATAGGTCATGCTCACGCCATCCACGCTGATCTGCACGCTTTTACTGTCATTTTTAACGATGCTTCCTTCTACCGACCTGCCGTCGTTAAGATTGAGCGTTGTCGCCAGGGCGCTGCCTGCTGTCAATATGACCACCATGATCGCCATAGACCAATTACGCATAAAATCCTCTTTCTTTAAATTTTTGATAAGCTTTGAAGGAATATTTGAGATAAATCTATGTGTATGATACACTATCGGCCATGATTGGGCAAATACGAAAAAATATAGATAAAAGCCTGTCCTCATTTTTGGACACGGTCAAGAAAGATTATAAGCTGCATCTGGTCTCGCCCTTATTGTTCGAGAGTATCCGCGAATTCACCCTGCGTGAAGGCAAACGCCTGCGGCCCCTGCTTTTGATCTTGACCTACAAGGGTTATGCCCCCCCATCCAAAAGGATCTCCCGCAAACTTTATAATGCTTCCACGTGCATGGAATTTTTGCATAATTTCATGCTGATCCATGATGATATCATCGACCGCTCGGATTTGCGCCGCAGCAAACCGACGATGCACCGGGTCCTGGCGAACACCGTCAGGTCCAGTGATCCTTATAAACTGGGTATTGACCTGGGGATCATCGCTGGAGACATTGTTTATGCGCTGGCCATCGACGCCTTTTTATCTATCGACGAGCCTGCGGAACGCAAGGAACGGGCATTGAAGTATTTTATCCAGACCGCGGCCTTTACCGCCATGGGCGAATTCATCGACACGGTCAGCGGCGTCAAAGACATCCAGGACGTTGATGAAAAAGAAGTCTTCCTTAATTATACGCTTAAGACCGCGCGTTACACCTTTGACTGCCCCATGGTGACCGGCGCCATCCTGGCCGGCGCCAAAAATGGAGAGATCAAGAAGATCTCGCGTTTCGGCATCCTCATCGGCCAGGCTTTTCAGGTCCAGGACGATATCATCGGTATCTTTGAGACCGAGGCCAACATCGGAAAATCCATCTTAAGCGACCTGGCCGAAGGCAAAAAAACGATCCTTGTCACCCACGCCTTCAGCGTGCTTACCGGGGAGGCTAAAAAGAAATTTCTGGCCGTCTTCAATAAGAAAACAAAAACGCTCAAGGACCTGGATGATGTCAGAAAGATCTTTGTGCAAGCCAAGAGCCTGGAATACGCGCTTGCCGCCATCCACGTGCGTCTAAAAGAAGCGCAAAGGATCCTCAATGATCTGAAATTGCATGAAGAGTATCGCGAGCTGTTGAAGACTTCCCTGCTAAAACTCTTTAGCGCTTCGGAGAAAATGGCCGTCTTATATCAATCGGGCCGATAATTCATCTAAAACAAGGCGGCCTTTGGTTGTCGCCTTCAATTTCCCGTCCTTAGAACATAAAAATCCGTCCTTGGTCCAGGCCTGGATGAGCGGCCGCCTGTTTAAGGGGACCATCGCTTCCGGGATCCCTTCATTCATCCTCAAACCAAACAACACTTTTTCCATGACAAGTTGCTCGTCCGAAAGGATCTCAAACCCCTCGACGGTCTCCTCTTTCCGGGCGGCTTTCTTGATATACTCTTGTAAATTTGAGATATTCCAATAACGCCGCCTTCCATCGAACCCGTGGGCCCCGATCCCCAAACAAAGGTAAGGGCCCCCTTGCAAATAATTGATATTGTGTGCGGATTTAAAACCCGGTTTTGAAAAATTACTTATCT
>CAZFON010000236.1:0-3388 GCA_964520185.1 uncultured Planctomycetales bacterium
GGTGGCGGTGGTTTATTTGCTTAAAAAATACCAGTTTATCAAACTGCCTCAGGATATTTATTATATCGATCATTTGCCGGTCCTGATCCAGGCCACTGATGTGGGGCTGATCGTTGGCGCGGCCTTGCTGATCACCTATGCGGCGACGGTATATCCCGCCATCAAGGCGGCAAACCTGGAACCCGTAGAAGCATTGAGATATGAATAAAAAAATTATTGTCATCCTGAGCGAAGCGAAGGATCTTAAAATATGTTAATAGAAGCCAATAACATCCGTAAAGTTTATCCCGGGCCGTTGCATGTCCTAAAGGGTGTGGATCTGAGCATCGACGCAGGCGAAGTGGTGGCCATCGTCGGTCCTTCGGGTGCGGGCAAATCCACCTTGCTGCATATTTTAGGCGGCCTGGATGCGCCGGCCCAGGGCCAGGTGCTCTTTGGGGCCCAGGATCTGTACGGTTTAAGCGATCTCAAGCGTGCGCTGGTGCGCAACAACGATATGGGTTTTGTCTTTCAGTCGTATCATTTATTGCCAGAATTAACGGCTTTGGAAAATGTGATGCTTCCGGCCATGATCAAAGAAAATACAGGAAGAAGAAGCAAAATTGAATCTGCCGGGTTAAAATTACTCGAGCAACTGGGGCTCTTGCCCAGGGCAACGCACAGGTCCAACCAGCTTTCGGGCGGCGAACAGCAAAGGGTCGCCATCGCCCGGGCGCTCATGAACAGCCCCAAGGTGCTGTTTTGCGACGAGCCTACGGGTAATCTGGATTCTGTCAGCGGGTCCTTGGTCATGGATACGCTGTTGCGTTTGAACCAGACCCATCGGGTGACCGTCGTCATCGTGACCCATGAGGACAGGATCGCCGGCCGTACGCAGCGGGTGATCAATATGAAGGACGGTCTATTGGAAACGCCGGTGGCGGCGAAATAAACAGGAAAGGGACATTATGAAGATTTACCTTAACGGGAAACTGGTGGACAAAGCTGATGCCAAGGTGTCGGTGTTTGATCATGGCTTTCTTTACGGCGACGGGGCCTTTGAAGGGATCCGTTCCTATAACTGCCGTGTCTTTCGCCTTAAAGAGCATTTGGACCGCCTTTTTGAGACCATGCATACGCTCATGATCGACCCGCATATGACCAAGAAACAATTTTCGGATGCCCTTATCGCCACCTTGCGCGCTAATAAGATCAAGGACGGCTATATCCGTTTGGTGGTCAGCCGCGGCGAGGGCGATCTAGGCCTCGATCCCCGTAAATGTTATGGCAAGCCCAATGTGATCATCATTGCGGACAAGATCACCTTATATCCGGCCGAACTTTATCAAAAAGGCATGGAGATCATCACCGTGCCGACGGTCAAAAATAATCCCAATGCCTTGAACCCACAGCTCAAGTCGCTGAATTATTTGAATAATATCCTGGCTAAGATGGAGGCCACCCTTAGCGGCTACAATGAGGCGATCATGCTTGAGGACAATGGTTATGTCGGTGAATGTACCGGCGATAACGTGTTCATTTATAAGGACGGTGTGCTCTCGACCCCGCATTTGGGCCGCCTGAAGGGCATTACCAGCACGGCCATTGTGGAGCTGGCCCTGAAGATGAAGATCAAGGTGTTTGAAGGTTACATCACCCGTCATGAGGTGTATAATAGTGAGGAATGCTTCTTGACGGGCACAGGCGCGGAATTGATCCCCATCGTGAAGGTGGACGGCCGTTCCATCGGTGATGGTAAGCCGGGACCTGTGACCAAGAAGCTTCTGAATGCTTTTTATCAACTGACAAAGAAAGATGGCACCCGTTATGGTTTGTGATATATGCGGTAAGAAAAAGGCGACCGTTCATTTGACGGAAATTGTTGATGAGCAGACCTCGGAGATGCACCTGTGCGAAGAATGCGCACGCCAGAAAAGCAGCCAGATGGAACAGCAGTTCGGTCTGGCGGACCTGCTGGCCGGGCTTTCTGACCCCAGCAAGTCGTCAACATCCAAGGACAGCGAAAAGAACGTCCTGAAATGTTCACGGTGTGGTTTGCTTTATGAGGATTTCCGCAAATTCGGGCGTTTAGGCTGTGGAGAATGCTACGTCTCTTTCAAGGAACATTTGGCCGGGCTTTTGCGCAAGATCCACGGCTCGAATAAATATTTAGGAAAAACACCGGGGACTTACCCGGCAAGCAATAAGGCATTGACGTTGACAGAGGGAGGATCCGCAGAGTGAGCGCCGGCAGCGCTTCTTGGTTCTGAATCTTTGGATGACCTAAAGCGGCAGTTGCAGATGGCCATTGCCGCGGAAGATTTTGAAAAAGCCGCGATCTTGAGAGACAAGATAAGGGGCTTGGAATAGGACATTGATATGCGTATCGAAGAATTGTTGAACCATACCGGAGAATGGCTCCGAGGCACAGGCCCTTCGGCCCATGTTGTCATGAGCTCACGGGTGCGCCTGGCGCGCAACCTGGAAGCTTGGAGTTTTCCGGGAAAATCCGGCAAAAAAGAGCTGGAGGCTGTCTTAAAATCCTTCAGGGAAGCGGTTGACCGTATCGTTGCTTTGAAGGGTTCGACCCTTTTTGAAATGACGGACATCGACCAGGTGGACCGCCAAATGCTGGTGGAGCGTCATTTGATGAGCCACGAGCATGCCTCCAATCCTGAAGGCAAAGGCCTTTTGGTTTCCCCTGAAGAGGTGGTATCCATCATGGTCAATGAAGAGGACCATTTGCGCATCCAGGTGATGCGTTCCGGGTTGAATTTAAGCGAGGCCTGGAACATCATCAATACCATCGACGATGCTTTAAGCAGCGAGTTGAACTTTGCCTTTCTGCCGACCTGCGGTTTTTTGACGGCGTGCCCGACAAATACAGGTACCGCCATGCGGGGCAGTGTGATGATGCATCTGCCGGCCCTGGTCATGACCAAACAGATCAACAAGGTGCTGGCCGCCATTTCCAAATTGAGCTTTGCCTCCCGCGGGTTTTACGGCGAGGGCACGCAGGCGTCGGGGAATTTTTATCAGATATCCAACCAGGTGGCTTTGGGCCACAGCGAATTGGACATTATCCAGAACATCAATGGCCTGATCCGTCAGGTCATTGAGCAGGAAGAGCAGGCACGCCAGGCCCTGCTGCTGCAAAATAAACCCATGCTTGAAGACAAGGTCTGCCGTTCGTGGGGTGTGCTTAAGACCGCGCGGATCATCTCAAGCCAGGAAGCCATAGAGCTTTTTTCCATGGTACGACTGGGCGTGGACTTAGGGCTTCTCAAGCACGTGGACTATAAGGCGCTCAATGAATTGTTCATCATGATCCAGCCGGCGCATTTGCAAAAGATCGAGGGGAAGAAGTTAAACGCATTCGAACGCGACACCAAAAGGGCGGCTGTTATCC
>CAZFON010000237.1:0-3370 GCA_964520185.1 uncultured Planctomycetales bacterium
CAAGAATGTGAACGTTCTCGTACTTGATACGGAAGTGTACTCCAATACCGGCGGACAGATGTCCAAATCAACACCGCGTTCAGCCGTGGCCAAATTTGCCGCAGGCGGAAAAGACACCTGCAAAAAAGACCTGGCCCGCATTGCCATGACCTATGGCAGTGTGTATGTGGCGGCAGTATCCATGGGAGCCAAGGACGAGCATACCTTGAGGGTCTTCCTCGAAGCTGAAGCTTTTGACGGGCCTTCCCTGATCATTGCTTACAGCCATTGCATCGCGCATGGCATTAATATGACGACCGGGATGCAGGACCAAAAAACAGCGGTGTTATCAGGATACTGGCCCCTGTTCAGGTATAATCCGCAACTGATAGCGCTTGGCCAGAATCCTTTCCAATTGGATTCAGCGGCGCCAAAGGTGGCCTTGAAAGAATTCACGGACATGGAAAACAGGTTTAAGATGCTAAACAAGATCAAGCCTGAGGTGGCTGAAATACTGGCCAAAGAGGCCCAGAACGATGTCAATACGCGTTGGCAAATCTTGACAAAAATGGCAACGAATCAGCCGTAAAGAGGAGGCGATAAAATGGACTTAACAACAACGTATTTAGGACTAAAGTTAAAAAACCCTTTGATTGCCTCTGCATCGCCATTGTCCAATAATGTCGATAATTTTAAGGTCCTGGAAGATGCCGGCGTTGCGGCCATCGTTAATCATTCTTTGTTCGAAGAACAGATCACCCACGAGGTAGGAGAGCTCCAGCATTATTTAAGCAACCATTCTGAGAGCTATGCCGAGTCGTTGAGTTATTTTCCAAAGGTAGGGGATTTTCCTTTAGGTCCTGAAGAGTACTTGAGCCATATTTACAAGGCCAAAAAAGCAGTTAAGGTCCCTATCATCGCCAGTCTCAATGCACACACCGAAGGTGGCTGGGTGACCTTTGCCAAGCAGATCCAGCAAGCCGGTGCTGATGCTTTGGAATTGAATGTATATTTTATGGCCGCCGACCCTGATGTGGATGGCCGCCAGATCGAAGAGACCTATATCGAGATCTTACAACAGGTCAAATCCGTTGTAACGATCCCTGTAGCCATTAAGATCGGGCCATACTTTAGCGCATTTGCGAACATGGCCAAACGCCTGGATGAGGCAGGGGCCGACGGGTTGGTCCTGTTCAATCGTTTTTACCAGCCGGACATTGACCTGGAAGGGCTGATGATCGTTCCTAATGTTACGTTAAGCACTTCCTATGACATGCGTTTGCCGCTTCGATGGATAGGGATATTGTTCGGCCATATCAAGGCCGATCTGGCTGCCACCACAGGCATCCATTCCAGCGAAGATGTGATCAAGGTCATCATGTCCGGCGCTGATGTGGCTATGCTTTGTTCCGTCCTATTGCGTCATGGCCCTGACCATGCAAAGACCCTGTTGCAAGGCATTGAAAAATGGATGAAGGAGCATGATTATGCATCCATAGAACAGATGCGTGGCAGCATGAGCCAGCAGTCGATCGTCAATCCGGAAAGCTTTGAAAGGGCCAATTATATGAGGACCCTGCAAAGCTACAAAGAAACTTTATAGCCGCTGAAAAAAGGTGAAAAAGGCGACAGGTACATTTTTTAGAAAAATGTACCTGTCACCTTTTTTTATATTCGACCTCTTTTTATATAGCTTTTCCTTTTAGCTTTAGTACAATGATGGGAACTTATGTTGGATCCCAAAAATACTGCTGTTGCTGTGATCGATATCCAGGGAAAATTGGCGGCAAGGGTGCATGATCATGCCAGGGTGCTTTTGCATATCCGGCATTTTATCAAGGCTGCCGAGGCGTTTTCTTTGCCTATTCTCTGGAGTGAACAGGCGCCGGATAAAATAGGCACCACGGTTGAATCCATCAAGAAGCTGCTGGAGGGCAAGGTCAAGCCTATTGCCAAACGCACGTTCAGCTGCTGGGGATGCCCGGAATATATTGAACGGCTTCAAAAGATCAACAAACGACAGATCATCGTTACCGGCATCGAGACCCATGTCTGTGTCTATCAAACTGCCCGTGACCTGCGTGCACACGGCTATCAGGTGCATTTGATCGCCGACGCTGTTTCTTCACGTCATGAATTTGACCATTCTTTTGGCCTCGCCCGTATGCGCGATGAAGGCATAACCATCACCACCACGGAGATGGCCATCTGTGAATTGTTAAAAACAGCTGACCATCCCAGATTCAAGGAGGTCATCGCTAACATTAAGGCCAGGTGATATGGATCCATTCAAGACCGAAGTTGACGACCTTTTCCACGAAGACCGTATTTTTCAAATTCCTTCCCCATTCCGCGATCTTGCCAATATCAAAGATAATTCACTCTATACAAAAGCCAATGAGGACCGCATCGCTTTTTGGGAAGATTGTGCCAAAAAGTTGGATTGGTTCTCTCCCTGGCAAAAGGCCTTGGTTTGGCAGAATCCTTTTGCCCAGTGGTTCGTCGGCGGGAAGATCAATGCGTCTTATAATTGCCTGGACCGCCATATTAAAGCCGATCGGGGCAATAAAACCGCCTTTTTTTGGGAAGGGGAAGACGGTGCCCAAAGAACATTCAGTTATATGGATTGTTATTTGGAAGTCAATAAATTGGCCAATGTCATTAAAGGGTTGGGCATCAAAAAAGGGGACAGGGTGGCCATCTACATGCCCATGGTCCCAGAGGCTGTTTTTTCCATGCTGGCATGCAGCCGTATCGGTGCCATCCATACGGTGATCTTCGGCGGATTCAGCGCAGAGGCCCTGCGCGACCGCATCAATGATGCCCAAGCCAAGCTGCTGATCACGGCTGATGGCGGATTCAGGCGGGGGAATGTCGTGCCGTTAAAGGCCATTGCTGACAAGGCCATCGACCAGACACCCGGCATCCAGGATGTCATTGTGGTGGCGCGCTCCAAACAAGACGTCCCCATGAAGGAAGGCCGCGATCATTGGTATCATGAGCTTATGCATGATGCCAAAACCTATTGCGAACCGCAGGTTATGGACAGCGAGGATGTGCTTTTCATCCTTTACACCTCGGGAACTACCGGAAAACCCAAAGGCATTGTCCATACGACCGGAGGATATCTGACAGGGGTTTGCACGAGCACCGATTGGGTCTTTGATCTAAAGATGAATGATATTTTCTGGTGCACGGCGGACGTGGGATGGGTCACAGGGCATAGTTACATCGTTTACGGGCCCATGAGCAATGCCGCGACCCAAATCCTTTATGAAGGGGCCCCCGATTTTCCGGAGCGCGATCGTTTCTGGCGTATCATTGAAAAATATAAGGTAAGTGTTTTTTATACAGCACCGACAGCCATCCGCGCCTTTATGAAATGGGGCGA
>CAZFON010000238.1:0-3355 GCA_964520185.1 uncultured Planctomycetales bacterium
GTAAAAAAGGTGACAGGTACATTTTTCTATCATAATTTATTAGAAAAATGTACCTGTCACCTTTTTTAGTCACCTTTTTTGCATTTGTGTTAATATCTATTTTCTTATGTATAAATTACTTCACCAGGACGCTTTTACGCCTAGCCGCAGGGGTGTGGTCAAGACCGCGCATGGGGAGATCCAGTCGCCCTTTTTTATGCCTGTGGCAACCACGGCAACGGTCAAGACCATGTCCGGTGTCGATCTCCATGAGATGGACTCCCAGGTCGTGCTTTCCAATACCTATCATCTTTACCTTCGGCCGGGCCTTGAGATCATGGAACACGTGGGCGGATTGCATAAGTTTATGAATTGGAACAAGCCTATCCTTACGGACAGCGGGGGATATCAGGCTTTTAGTTTGACTAAATTCCGTAAGATCACCGATGAGGGCGTCAAATTCCGTTCGCATATCGATGGAAGCATGCATTTTTTTACGCCTGAAAAGGTCATGGAGATCCAGCGTATCCTTGGTTCTGACATGGTCATGCCTTTGGATGAATGCGCCGGGCATCCTTGTGAGCGCAGGAAGGCCATGCACGCCTTAAAGCGCACCACCCAGTGGGCCAAACGCTGTAAAGAACATTTTTATAAGACAGGCATGCACGAACGCGGCCAGCGTTTATTTGCCATTGTACAGGGATCAAGCTACGAAGACCTGCGCCGCCAGTCTGCGGAAGAATTAGTGCAAATTGATTTTGATGCCTATGCCATCGGCGGAGTCAGCGTCGGAGAATCAGTCAAGGAAATGTTCGAAGCGTTGAACTGGGCGATCCCTTTTTTGCCGGCGGATAAGCCGCGCTATTTCATGGGCATAGGGCTTCCTGACCAGATCGTGCGGGCCGTTGGATTGGGAGTGGATATGTTCGATTGTTCCATCCCGACACGTTACGGCAGGCATGGGAGTGCTTTTACCAACTACGGAAAATTAAATATCCGTAACAGCGAATTTACGAAAGATCTGCGGCCCTTGGATGAAAGCTGTGACTGTGAGGTATGCAGGAACCATAGCCGCTGCTATATCCGCCATTTGTTGAATATGAATGAGATCACCGGTTTAAGGATGATGAGCTTTCATAACCTCCATTTTTATATTAAACTGATGGAACGCATCCGTAAGGCCATTGAAAAAGATCAATACGCGCAGTTTCAAAGACAGTTTTTAGAAAGTTATCGATCCGAACTATTAGCTACGTTATAACTTATGCTCCGCTTTGACATTATCACCATATTCCCTGAAGTATTTAGACCTATTCTAAACGAGTCCATCCTTAAACGCGCCCAGGAGAAGAGAAAGGTCGCGATCCATGTGCACGACTTGCGCGATTATACGGATGACAGCAAACACCGCAAGGTCGATGACCGGCCTTTTGGCGGGGGGCCCGGCATGGTCATGATGCCCCAGCCCTTATTTGACGCGGTCAAGGCCATTAAGGCCAAGCGCAGCGCCCAAGTCATCTACACTTCACCTTCAGGCAAGCCTTTCTCGCAAAGTTACGCTAAGCGCTTGACTAAAGCCAAAAATTTGATTATTATTTGTGGCCATTACGAAGGCGTAGATGAACGCGTGCGCGAGAAGCTAGTGGATGAAGAAATATCGGTAGGTGATTATGTTTTGACCGGTGGCGAGATACCGGCGATGCTTATTGTTGATGCGGTAACACGCCTGATCCCAGGAGTTTTGGGCAAGGCAGCGTCCCTTGTTCATGAGTCATTTGAAGACAATTTGCTGGAAGGCCCGCAATATACAAGGCCGGCAAATTTTCGTGGCATAAAGGTGCCGGATGTGTTATTATCGGGCAATCATAAAATCATAGAAATCTGGCAGCATTCCCAAGCGTTGGCCAAGACCAAGAAGGTCAGGCCTGATCTGTTAAAAGGAGTTCGAAATGATAGCAAGCAGCATTGAGAAGATCTCATCCATTAACGCGTCCAAATTACGCAAGGACTTACCGGCATTTGAGGTCGGCGATACCATAAAGATGAAGATCAAGGTTAAAGAAGCCGATAAGGTGCGTATCCATCCTTTCGAGGGGACGGTCATCAAAAAGACGGGTATTGGAGTGAGTGCAGCTTTTACCGTACGCAAGATCTCTTTCGGTGAAGGCGTGGAGAGGACATTTCCCATTAATTCTCCGGTCATCGATAAGATCGAAGTTGTTTCCAAAGGTATTATCAAACGGGCCAAATTATATTATTTGCGTGAACGATTAGGCAAAAAGGCCCGCGTTCAAGTTGACCAAAACGTAATGCCGGCAACACCGGTATCATCGGTAACACCAGTAACACCGCAATAACGATGCCTTCAAAAGCAGGAATGCTTTTTTATGAAACGCAAGCCCAAGATAAGGGCTTGCGTTTTATTTTAGGTTTGGATGAGGCCGGCCGCGGCCCCTTGGCCGGACCGGTGGTGGCGGCAGCCGTAGCCTTACGTCAATTCGATTTTAAGTGCTCCATCAATGATTCCAAGCAAATGACCCAGCGCGCCCGTGAGATTGCTTTTCTTGAAATTTCCCAAAAGGCCTATATCGGTATCGGAATGATCAGCGAGAAAGCCATTGATACCGTTAATATCCTTAATGCCTCACATCTGGCCATGGAAATGGCGGCCAAAGAGCTTATCCGGCGTCTGCCGAAGGAGACGGTGGGTCATCAAGATTTTAACACCCAAGTCATTCTTCTGGTTGATGGTAATATTTTTCGCTCCCAATTGGCCTATCAGTACAAGACCAGTGTTGGTGGCGACGGCAAATCGTTGTCCATTGCCTGCGCTTCCATTATCGCCAAGGTCTACCGCGACCGGATCTTGTGCGCTTATGACAAGATCTACCCGCAATACGGGTTTGCCCGGCATAAGGGCTATCCTACACAGGAGCATCGCCTGGCCATTCAAAAACATGGCGCCTGCGCCATCCATCGCAGAAGCTTTGCGGGTGTGTTATGATCGCGGACAGCATTGAACATTTAGACCGTTATGCCTTGCCGCAGACTACGGCCATCCTTAAATTCCTTAAAGAGCATGATGCTGCCCGATTGCCGGACGGCGAGATAGAGATCGAAGGCCGGCAATTGTTCGTGCGTATCATGAGTTATACGCCCAAGCCGGCATCCGAGAACCGTTTTGAGATCCACCGCGTTTATGCCGATGTGCAGTATATGATCAAAGGCGTTGAAATAATGCAATTGTCCCAAGAAAAGGACCTGGTTGCATTGGGTGACTATGACTTTCAAGGGGATTATCAATTTTTCAAACCAACGGGACCAATAAACAATTTGATCGTTCCAGAAGGACAGTTTGTCGTTTTTTATCCCAACG
>CAZFON010000239.1:0-3353 GCA_964520185.1 uncultured Planctomycetales bacterium
AGCCATTGGGGCGTCCAACCATGCTGAATAAGCAGATGGGCGGCTTGGGCTGTTCTTTTTCTTGGCACAAGAAGATCAAGATCAGCCATCCTTCGCAGTCCATTATCCTGATAATAAAAAACTGCCAGCGCACCGCCTTTAAGGACCATGCTCGGGATGTCAGCGTCATTAAAGGACCTCAAAACAGCAAATGCCTGTTTAAAAAGATGCTCGTTCTGATACCATATCGAGATATACGCCTCTTTTAATTTCTTTAATTCAGAAGCTTCTACGTCCAGATCTTTCAAATTCTTATAAAGCTGCGGGAAGAGGCGATATGAATTGTACGGGACTTCCTCATTTCCGACCCGTTTCTTCCATTCATGCCAGGATGCTACGGCATCATCACCCTTTAACAGGGCCGCCCTTAATAACAACTCCTCTGTCGGGCTGGGCCAACACCCCCCCCTAAGCGGGTTCAATTCGGCCTCCAAATAGTCATCAAATAAGGCATGCGGTCCTGCGGGGCATTAACTAAAATTGAGTTTATATATTTATAATAATTTGAAAGGGTACGAGGAAATGTCTTAAAAGGGTAACCAACCTCTATTATAATTAAGTTAAATCTCTTATTTTTCATCATATCAAAGATTTTCATATCAAATTCGCGATGAGTATCATCAATGCTCTGATCCTTCTTTAAAAAATTACCCGTAAGTCCTTTGCGTAAGGCCCCGCCCCAATAACTTTCTGTATGGCCGTCATCAAAAACTTCCCTGTTCTCCTGGATCAACAACGGAGCGATCAAAGGAGAGTTGCCTATATAATTCCTCGATTTAACCAGTGTTTCTATCTCCTGCCAACCCAATACTCCTATCCCATCCATAGCAAAATATTTATAATCATCATCACGGGTCAAAGAAAATAAATTATAGATCAACAAAAATGAGAATACGACTGGCCAAAAGCTAAAGCGGCCAATGAAGCAGGCAATAGAAATCACCAAAAAAGGGGAAAATAATTGGAAAAAATACCATAAGTTGGCCCCATATTGTTTCCCCATTAATAATAAAAGGACAAGTGAAAAGCATATCAGCGCATATATTTCAAGTGATAGCGGGTGAGTAATCAAGGGGGTCCCCCAATCCTTCCATTGAAGGGATACGGCGGGCCTTCCTGTCATAAAGTACCGCCATAGACTATAAAAAAATACTAACAAAATTAAGAATAACATCCCCTTGTTTAAATCCGTGAACTGAAAAAGCTGCCTTTCTAACACGGCCTTCATGCTGTATTTAGTAATATAATTCACGTGCATAAAGAAACAGTCATCAAAATAAGCTGAAAAAAAGTGATTCATCATAACGACGCTAAAAGTGAAACATATTAAGGACCAATAAACAAAAAACAAGGATTTCCTTTTTGATATAAAGAAGAATAAATAGGTCGCCATGACAGGTATGCCCCAGAAAAAATATAATTTTGTATAAAAAGCGATCACACCGCAAAAGATACTAAGGATCAGAGATAAATTGGAATAATTAAGGAAAAATGGAATGAAAATGGTCAACAACATAAAAAACAGGCCTGTAGAAGCAGGGTCCACGCAGGGCGAGGTGGTCAAAGGAAAAAGCAAGGAAGCATACAAAGCCAAAAGGGCCCAAAAATTCAGTAACAACGGGACCTTTTTCTTATAAAGAACAAAAAAGACGACAAAACAGGAAGCAAAAATAAAAAATGCAGTTACCACCCGGTAAACGACCAATTTTTCACCAAACAGCTTAACCCAAGGCAGGGCGATCAAAGAATAGACAATACCATAAATATTGGTGTATTGAGGCTCCAACTGATAGTTAAACGGTTTGACGCCGTGCAACAGCATGGTCGTCGTTGCCATCGAAGCGCCTTCGCGGTAGGTTTCAGGATAGGGAAAAGTAGCCAAGTAAAAATGATAATGAAAAAGAAGGACGGCAAAATAGATCAAAAAAACGGCGAACAAGACTTGAAACCCTTTGACAACTGGGAACATAGATCATTGTCCTTTAAATATATGCATCTTCCCTGCTTAAAGGGATCGAATGTGCGAAATAAAACAACCGCGCCATATCGGACAAATTCAATAATTGGGCTGCTTTGCTTATAGATACCCCTTGGGACAACAACTGTTTTGCTTTTATACAACGTTCCGTCATCTTTCGCTCAGTCGATTTAGGCCAAGGCAATAAACGTACATGCAAACCGGGATTATCGTTAATAAACCCTAGTTTTATGCCGAATTCCAGGATGTCCCTTAGCAATAGAACGGATAAATTAACGATCTTTGCCTTTTGCGCCCTAGCCAGATCCGCCTTATACGATTCAACGACGGAGGGCACCACCTGGTCGAGCTGGTGTATTTTAGGAAAATCATTTCTAAGAAAATCGCTGAAATGTCGAATGGTCGAGCTGAATCGTCTGACACTGGAGGAACCGTGCTGTGTTGTTGCCTCGGCCAAGAAACGCCGGAAAAAATCCTGTAACTCTATATGGCGGCTGATGGTCAAATTCTCGCCGCGCTCGATCTTTCCTTCGATTTGCAGCAAAAGATCCCGAGCTGTTTCCAAATCATTGCCGGCAATCTGTGAATAAAGCAGGCCGCGGGCATAAAATTCAATATAGTAGGTATCGTTGATTTTGCGGATTTGCCCCATCGGTTAACCGGTGAAGAAGATGAGGTAAAGAAGGACCCCAATAACAGCGACGGACGCGAGATAAAAATCATTAAAATAGAAAAAGTCGTGTATGCGCTCGCCCGGCGTATAGCCATGGACGGTATTCTCTGAAACAACCTGGCCCGTGGAGCGTATGCTGACCACGTCAACGCGCTTGAGACGCAAGAATTGATCGGCGATCTTATAGGCTTGCAGCTCGCCGGTTTCTATTAAATCCATCACCTTCTTTTCGGATACTGCCAAAATCTGGGATGTTTCACGGACGGTGATATATTGACTGCTCATGACCGTATCCTGCCTGAGGAGGCCCACTGGTCGATCTGGGCCCTTTCAAATTTCCAGGTTTCCCCTTCCCTGGTTGCTGGTATCTTACCGCTGGTGGCTAATTCCAAAATGGCCGGTATTTCGATCTCCAGGTATTGTGCCAGGTCATCTAAAGACAATACATCCTCCAGCATATGGCAGCGGCCCTGGAAAACCGCGCCCTCCACAATATTTAACTTAGAGGTGGATATATCCCCGTGCAAAACAGCGGTGGGCATCAGGACAAGCATTTTCTTGGCCACGATATTGCCCTTGACCTTTCCGGCCAGGATGATATTCTCGCCGACAATATTGGCCTCCACCTGCGCGGTCTGACCGATGGTCAGGGTGCCACGCGTA
>CAZFON010000240.1:0-3345 GCA_964520185.1 uncultured Planctomycetales bacterium
TTCCAGTTAATACCGGTACGGGATACTACATTAATATCGTTCCAATTGATCCCGATCCTGCTCAGTACACCGAAGTCATTCCAGTTGATGCCCACACGGGTCAGCACGCCAAGATCGTTCCAATTAAGTCCGGTCTTGGTCAAGACACCAAGGTCCTGCCAGTTGATCCCCGTCTTGGTCGACACGCCAAGATCGTACCAATTGATCCCGGTACGGCTTTGAACATATAGATCACTCCAGTTGATCCCGGTTTTGGTCAAGACGCCAAAATCATTCCAATTGACCCCTATCTTGGACATGACCCCAAAATCATTCCAATTAATGCCTGTCTTTGTCAGTACCCCAAAATCATTCCAATTGATCCCGCTCTTCGCTAACACACCAAAATCATTCCAGTTGATCCCGGTACGGGACATCACAAACAGGTCATTCCAATTAATGCCTGCTTTATGTAATACTGCAAAATCGATCCAATTGACGCCAATCTTGGTCATCACCCCCAGGTCTTGCCAGTTGACCCCTGCCTTCGATAGCACGCCGAAGTCCTGCCAATTGACGCCAGTCTTGGTCAACACACCAAGGTCTTGCCAATTAAGCCCGGTCTTGGTCAAGACGCCGAAATCCTGCCAGTTGATCCCTGTCTTGCTGACGACCACGAAATCATTCCAGTTAATACCGGTACGGGTCAGCACGCCGAAATCATTCCAGTTGATCCCGCTCTTACTCAGTATGCCGAAATCATTCCAGTTGATACC
Organism: uncultured Planctomycetales bacterium; assembly: GCA_964520185.1. Lineage (GTDB taxonomy): Bacteria > Omnitrophota > Gorgyraeia > Zapsychrales > Fredricksoniimonadaceae > JABDGZ01. The sequence continues at coordinate 756 of CAZFON010000240.1, forward strand.
TGTGCGGCTTACCACATTGATATCGTTCCAATTGATGCCTGTCTTGGCAAGAACACTGAAGTCATACCAATTGATCCCTGTCTTGGTAAGCACACCGAAATCAAGCCAGTTGATCCCAGTCTTGCCAAGAACACCGAAATCAAGCCAGTTGATCCCTGTCTTGGTAAGCACACCGAAATCAAGCCAGTTGATCCCAGTCTTGGCGAGAACACTGAAGTCATACCAATTGATCCCGGTCTTGCCCAGCACTCCAAAATCATTCCAATTGATCCCGGTCTTGGTCAACACACCAAAATCATTCCAATTGATACCTGTTTTCGTCACAACTCCAAAGTCCTGCCAATTGACTCCTGTCTTTGATAACACGCCGAAATCCTGCCAATTAACATTTGTCTTTGTCAATACTCCGAAATCATTCCAATTGATCCCTGTTTTGGTCAATACGCCAAAGTCATTCCAGTTGATCCCTGTACGGGATACTACATACAGGTCATTCCAGTTAATGCCGGTCTTAGTAAGGATGCCAAAATCATTCCAATTGATCCCTACCTTAGTAAGGACACCAAAATCGTTCCAATTGATCCCTGTCTTACCCAAGACACCAAAATCCTGCCAATTAACTCCTGTCTTTGTCAACACTCCGAAATCATTCCAATTGATCCCTGTCTTGGTCAAGACGCCAAAATCATTCCAATTGATCCCTGTGCGAGATACAACATACAAGTCATTCCAATTAATGCCTGCCTTATGTAAAACTGCAAAATCGCTCCAATTGATGCCGATCCTGCTCATGACTCCAAGGTCTTGCCAGTTAACCCCTGTCTTCGAGAGTACGCCGAAATCCTGCCAATTGATACCTGTCTTGCTTAATACGCCGAAGTCCTGCCAATTCAGCCCGTTCTTGGTCAATACGCTAAAATCGTACCAATTGATGCCGGTGCGGCTCTGCACGTTCAAATCATTCCAATTGATCCCTGTCTTGGTCAACACACCAAAGTCCTGCCAATTGATCCCTATCCTGGTCAACACACCAAAATCATTCCAATTGATCCCGATCTTGGTCAACACACCAAAGTCCTGCCAATTGATACCGGTCTTGCTAAGTACTCCAAAATCATTCCAGTTGATCCCTGTCTTGCTAAGAACGCCGAAATCATTCCAGTTGATGCCGGTTTTTGTCAGCACCACCATGTCATACCAATTCACGCCGACCTTGGTCATGACCCCCAAGTCTGTCCAATTGACTCCGGCAACGGTGAGCGCTGCAAGCGACGACCAGTTAACACCTGACTGGCTCAGCGAAGCCAATCCGCTCCAGTTGACACCCACCGTCGTGAAGGTACTCAATGCGTTCCAATTGATACCGGTCTTGGTCATGACCCCGAAGTCATACCAGTTGATCCCTGTCTTGGTCAATACTCCAAAATCATTCCAGTTGATCCCGGTCTTGGTCAACACACCAAAATCGTTCCAGTTGATACCCGTGCGGGACACCACGAACAGATCGTTCCAATTAATGCCTGCTTTATGTAAAACTGCAAAATCGTTCCAATTAATGCCGGTCTTGCTCATGGTCCCAAGATCTTGCCAGTTGACCCCTGTCTTTGAGAGCACGCCGAAGTCCAGCCAATTAACACCGACCTTGGTCAGCACGCCAAGGTCCTGCCAATTTAGTCCGGCCTTTGTCAAAACACCGAAATCGCTCCAGTTGATCCCTGTTCGGCTGACCACATAAAAGTCGTTCCAATTAATACCTGTTTTTGACAACACACCGAAATCATTCCAATTAATGCCGGTCTTGCTCAACACGCCAAAATCATTCCAATTGACACCAGTGTAGGACACTACCCGCAAATCATTCCAATTAATACCTGTCTTTGTCAGCACACCGAAATCCTGCCAATTGATACCGGTCTTGCTCAACACGCCGAAATCATTCCAATTGAGCCCGGTCTTGCTCAACACACCAAAGTCTTGCCAATTAAGGCCTGCCTTGGTCAAGGCCCCAAGGTCTTGCCAATTAAGACCTGCCTTGGTCAAGACACCGAAATCGCTCCAATTGATCCCGGTGCGACTTACTATATTTAGGTCGTTCCAATTGATCCCGGTCTTGCTCAACACGCCAAAATCATACCAATTGATACCGGTCTTCCCCATGATCCCAAGGTCCTGCCAATTGACTCCTGTCCTGCTCAAGACTACGATATCATTCCAATTAACTCCTACCTTGCTCAAGACACCAAAATCCTGCCAATTGATACCGGTCTTACCCAAGACACCAAAATCCTGCCAATTGAGCCCGGACGTGCTTAATACTCTGAAATCCTGCCAATTGATCCCGGCCTTGCTTAATACGCCGAAATCCTGCCAATTGATCCCTATCTTGGTCAGCACTCTGATATCCTGCCAATTGATGCCAGACCTTCCTAACACGCTGAAATCGTACCAATTGATACCAGCCTTTGTCAAAACTCCGAAATCAGTCCAATTGATCCCTACCTTTGACAGTACGCCGAAATCATTCCAGTTGATGCCCGTGCGGCTCTGCACGTACAAATCATTCCAATTGATCCCGGTCTTGGTCAATACG
>CAZFON010000241.1:0-3338 GCA_964520185.1 uncultured Planctomycetales bacterium
GGCAATGAAGCGAGATAATGTCAGACTCACGGTAAAGCTCATCTAAGCCCACATAGGCAAACCCAGCCTTGCGCTGGAATTCCTTGTCTTCAAAAACATCGTAAGCCAGGACCCTCATTCCAAAACCTTTTAAAATACTGATGGCTGCTTTACCGATCTTACCCGTACCGATGATGCCCACGGTCTTGCCGTGCATATCAAAGCCGGACAATCCGTTAAGGGTAAAATTATTGTCCCGGATCCGATAATAGGCCTTATGGATCTTGCGGTTCAAGGACAGCATCAGGGCCACGGCAAATTCCGCCACGGCATAGGGAGAATAGTCAGGGACGCGGACAACGGTGATCCTTTTAAAACAAGCCTTCAGATCGATATTGTTGTAACCAGCCGCGCGCAGGGCGATAAGGCTGACGCCATTTTTTATAAGGATATCAACCATGTTCTTGTCGATCACATCATTGACAAAAACACAGACCGCCTGAAAACCGTGGGTCAAGGGCGCAGTTTCAGGCGTCAGATGGCCCCTAAAATAAGTGATCTTGAAGTCAAAATCCTTTTTGACCTTATCGAAAGATTCTAAGTCGTAAGGTTTGGCATCAAAAAACGCGATCTTGATATTACTGCTCCCGGGCATAAAGAAGATAATGATGAATAGGTGCAACTAATGGTTTTATTATATAATAAAAAAGTTTATGAACACCATTGAATTCACAATCTTGATCGCCTTGGGTTCGATCCTGGCAGGTTTTATCGGCGCGCTGACAGGCCTTGGCGGCGGGGTCATCATCGTACCGCTCTTGACCACGGCCTTTGGAGTGGACATCCGCTATGCCATCGGCGCCTCCCTGATATCTGTGATCGCCACCTCGAGCAGTGCCGCTGCCGCTTATATCAAAGAAGGCTATTCCAATTTACGGGTCGGCATGTTCCTCGAGATAGCCACCACCATCGGCGCCTTATCAGGCGCTTTTCTGGCCCTGGTCCTTGCCCCAAGCTCTATTGCTGTCATCTTTGGGCTTGCCCTGTTGCATGCGGCTTACAGTTCCTTACAGAACCCGAAAGATTCTCTTGAGTCCAAAGAAGACCCTTTGGCCAAACTCTTGAAAATGGATCCAAGCTCTTATCATGTGCAAAACATTCCCGGCGGATTTTTGCTGATGATGGCCGCAGGTGCCTTGTCTGGCTTATTAGGCATAGGCTCCGGCGCCTTGAAGGTCATTGCCATGGACAGGGTCATGAAACTTCCTTTTAAAGTCTCGACGACCACCAGCAACTTTATGATCGGCGTAACAGCGGTTGCCAGCGCCGGGATCTATTTGAACCGGGGCTATATCGATCCGGCCCTGAGCCTGCCCGTGATGCTGGGCGTTCTATTGGGAGCGACCATCGGCACCCGTTTTCTTGTTAGGTCCAAGACCTCGTCTCTTAAGATCTTATTTAGCGCTGTTATTTTTATTTTAGCCGTGGAAATGATCTTTGCGGGGCTGAAGGTGAAAATATAATGGACGATCGGAAGAAAACACATTCCATGGAAACAGCCATTGGACATGTCTTGAAGACAGGCGTCATCCTTTCCGCCTCAATCGTGCTGTCAGGAGGGATATTGTATTTATACCGCTACGGCGCCATGACCATCGGATATGCCACGTTTAAAGGAGAACCCGAGAGCCTAAAAAATGTCTACGAGATCTTCATTTCTGCCCTGTCTTTTCACAGCCGCGGGATCATTCAGTTAGGCTTATTATGTTTGATGGCCACACCCATCATGCGTGTCATTCTTTCGCTGGTCATTTATTTCAAACAAAAAGACATCCTTTATATCATCGTTACTTCGATCGTCTTGTGCCTGTTGGTCTACAGCCTGATCTTCGCCCGATAACTTTAGAATTATATGTGCTACTTTCCGCTTATATATTTTTTATTACTGATGCTGGGTCTTTATCTGCAGTCCGATCCTAACGGGCCTTTATCTATCAGGGCCATCTTTCTAAAATCAACGTTGATATGGGCCTTTACCGTCTTTTTGACAACCGAAATACTGCGAGACCAGCTGACCTTCCCCAATGTTTCCATCTTTTGGGCCATGGCTTGCCTTACCGGGGGCTGTGTCATCAGTTTGTATTACTTTCTCATACGTAAACGCCTCCCTTTTCGACAAATAGTCTGGCCGCATTTCTCCCTGATCGAAAAGATCTTTTTATTTGTCATCTCGGTGATCGTGATCCTGACAGGCACAGCCGCCTTCTTCGGGGCGCCGAACACCTGGGATGGGATGGTTTATCATTTGGCCAGGGTCATCCACTGGCAGCAAAATCATAGTATAAGCTTTTATCCGACCTCTGAACTCTTTCAACTGTACCCGCCCCCCCTGGCCGAATACATGGTCCTTCATTTTCAAATTTTAAACGGCTCGGACCGTTGGGCCGATGCGATCCAGTTTTTCAGCATGGTGGGATCCCTGATGGCCGTCTCTTTGATCTGCTCAGAACTTCGGATCGACCGTCGCGGCCAGCTCTTTGCTGTGATATTCCTGGCGAGCCTCCCCCTAGGCATCCTGGAAAGTTCCCATGTCCAGAATGATTACGTGCTCACGTTATGGATATTGTTATTCGCTTATTTTCTCCTGCGCCTTTTGGACAAGCCCTCATGGCACGACGCCCTTTGGGCCGGACTGTCCCTGGGCCTTGCCTTCATCACCAAAGGGACCGGATATATTTTCGGCCTTACCTTATGGATGGCCTTTAGCGCATCCCTGGCCTTCTCCTTTCGCAAAATAGGGGTGATGAAATATCCTCTCCTTATCATTTCCCTGGCGATGGCGCTTAGCGTGCCTCAAAACGTAAGATGCCTTTTTATCAAAGATATTACCCATGATATACGTAGCTACACCAATAGCGCTTTCGGGCCTATGGAATTCACCTCGAACGTCATCCGCAACAGCGCTCTAGAATTGGCAACCCCCTGGCCCCAGATCAACATAAAGATCGAAGATGCCGTTATCAAGGGATGCCAATATGCGGGCATCCCCCTTGAAGGGCCTGCGATCACCTGGCCGTGGAACAGGCATTTTCAAATTCATAATTCCTCGCGTTCCGAAAATACCACCGGCAATCCTCTTCACTTCTTGATCTTATCCGTTTCTTTTCTAGGCATTTTCCTGGCCTGGAAAAGACACCCTGGAAAACTGCATTCTTATCAACTTGGTTTTTTGGCCGCTGTTCTGGCTTTTCTTCTCATCGTCAAATGGCATCCTTATATCTGCCGTTTTCATTTGGTACTTTTCGGTTTGGGCGCGCCTTTTGTCAGTCTTTTTTGGGAAGGACGCAAGATGCAGGCCA
>CAZFON010000242.1:0-3320 GCA_964520185.1 uncultured Planctomycetales bacterium
AAGCTTATTTGCTGGTTTTGGTGAGATCCGCGCTCTGCCCGCAGTCCTGGACCTTCTGGTTCAGGATACTGATGGACCGGCCCTGCTGGTCGATCTTGTCCAGGGCCTGTTTCAACTTATCCTGGAGAGCATTATGTTGGGAAGGCGCTTCGAACTGTTTCAATTGGGTTTGAAGGTCCTTGATTTCCACCTTGGCCTTGTCCAACTGTTCCTGCAGAAGAATTGCTTTATTCCCGTCGCCCTTATGCATCAGTTGTGCATCCTTGAGCTTGAGTTCGCGTTGGGCGTCCCTCAATTGCTCCTTAAGGCTCTGGAACCCCTTAGACTGCTCTTTATAGGCCTTTTCATACTCAGCGGCATTGGCCTTTGCTTCTCCGAGCATTTTACTTTTTTGCTCCAATTCCGCGGCAACTTGTTTATACGCCGTTCTCAGGAAATTTAGCTCGTCGCTGCTGCCGGGAACGGGAACGCCGTGTCCCCGGGTGGCCAGCTCCAATTCAGTCTTAAGGCGCTGGATTTCCTTGGACATGGTTTTTTGCTGGCCAAGGAAACTGTTCAGATCTTTGGCCTGCGAAGCATCGTTCTGTTGCTGCAGGTCATACATGGCCTTCTTGATCTTAACGATCAGTCCTTCTTTTTCCTGGACCTGGGTGCTTAAATAAGCGATCTGCTTGTCCATCTGGGCCTGGTAATTCTTATCAGACATGATCTGTTTGAGTTGATCGTTGTTGATATTGTTCCTGTCTTCCAATTTTTTCTGGTATGCGTCCACCATCAGGCTCAATTGGTCGGATTGGGCGCTCTTCATTTCCAATTGCTGCTTAAGCTGGCCTATCCTGTCCTTCTCTCCAACCAGTTGTTGCTTTAAGGTGTCCGCCTCCAGCACGGCCTGATCGCCTCCCTGAGAGATCTTGTTTTTAAGCTCAAGTTTCAATAGATCGACCTGTGACTGTTTCTGGGAGAGTTGTTCCTGCAATTGGCTTACTTGGCCCTTTAAGGAATTGATCGTATTTTCAAATTGATCATAATCTTTGAAATGCTGCGCAAAATCACTTTTAAGGTCCTGCACTTCTTTCTGGATTTGCTGGGTGGCAAGATTGTCCTGTTGAGAGCTCAATTGATAATATTGGGCCTGTTTTTTGGCAACATCGAGCTTCTGATTTAACCAGCGGATGGTCTCATCCTTTGCTTTTAATTCAGACGCGCTGGTTTTGCTTTCGGTGATCTTATTCTCGAGTTCGGATTTTAAAAGGTCCATCTGGTCTTTTTGGACCTTGGCGCTTTTGCCGTTGACGATAGTTTCGTTCAGGGTCTCTGCCAGGCTGTCTTTTAATTCCGTGATCTGCCGGTCTTTCTGGGCGAGGGTATCCTCATCATGGTTGATCCGTTCTTCCCCTTCATCCAAGCGTTTGTTAAGCTCCCGGATCGTGCCCTCTTGCTGGTGACTGGTGGCCTGAAGGTCCTCGTTGGACTCGGCTGTGCTGATCTTGGTATTCAAGGCCTGCATTTCATCTTCCAGTTCCGTCAGGACCTTATATCTTTCCAAAATGGGATCTTGTGTATAATCAATGGTTGATACAATGCTCTGGCCACCGTCCAGGCGGGCACTCGGGGGAATGTTGCTACCAGAGGCCTTTGCCATCTGTCTTTCGTGCTCCTTGATAAGGCCTTCAAGAGCCAATGCTTTTTCCTGATTTTCTCTATCTGTCTGGTTGAGGGTGCCTAGATCACGCCCTTCAATGGTTGACAATCTTTCCTGGTTTCCCTTATTCACATGATTCATGGGACCTAGATCATACGGTTGGACAACAACAGGCGATACATCAATGATATCCGAAGCCAGGGACACATTGACGCTGGAAAGGCTGAAGGAAATGATTAGAATGCCGAAACTAAATCGCCTGATCATATAAATTCCGCTCTCTACGATATTACAACTCTTTATTTATCAATAACTTATAAACAATAAGCCCTGTCTAAGACTTCAGTGCCTCCTTTGGCACTATTGGGCAAGTATAACATTCAGCCATGGGGGTGTCAAGGCAGGCCGTTGGGGCTAAAGACTATATAATTTGTAGGGAAATCCTGCCTATTTGGGGGAAACCGGAAGGTCTTTTTTTAGATCCACTTCTTTGACGATATTCAAATTCCTGTCGTATTTGACGATCTTTTCACCGCTAACGATCACGACCCCTCCATCAGGGGTAGGAACCACGTTTCTATTGTTCGTGATCATTTTATTCGCCACCTCCAACATGCTAAGAAGCAGGGCATTGGTTTTAATGGCCTGCTGGAATCCCTGTTGTTCCCGCGGTCTGGGAGGGACATTTCTTCGCTTGCGGATATCTTTCGGTTTCGCGGAAAGGACAACGGAATGTTCGTTGTTACTTTTGGCTTTGAGCTGGCCTACTTTCACTCCGTCTACGGAGGCCACCTCGCCCAAAAAATATGTTTGAGGCGTGCCTTTGACATCAACGATAACGTGCAGCTCCGAGCGTTCAATGATCTGGCCGGTTATTTTCTGGCCGGACTGGAGAATAAGCTCGTTGGCATTTGCGCGGCAGGCCCAAGATAGGCTTAACAGCAATATAAAGGAATACCCAAATAATGTTCTGAACACACCTTTAAAATAAATCCAATTACGGTATTAGTCAATCAATGTTTGTCAATTTAAGTCAAAAGGACACCGCCGCGCTTATAAACAACATGTCCGTATCATTGGTGATGCCGCCGCCGCTATTTTTAGGGACATAGCTCAAATAAAGGGTGGCCAGATACTTTCCGTAATCGTGCCCGACGCCGATATTGGCATATGGGGTGGGGGTCGATCGGTAATGTTTATTATCCCCGTCATTGCCGTAGGTCAGGACACCAAGTACATTGACCTCAAAAAAATTATTTTTATAAAAAATTTTCCTGTACCTGGCCCCTGCTCCGGCGAAACTGAAGGGGTGGTTGACGCAATTTTCAAAGATCCCGCTATGGATGACCGCGGAAAAACCCTCGGTGTGGATGTCATCTCGGAAATCATAGCCCAGGCCCAGGCCGGGGTTAAAGACCCTGACCCCGTCCTTGTCCAATTTCAAAGGGGCATTATAAACGGCCCCTTTATGGTGCAAATGATAGGTCAGGCCAAAGGCGTCCAGATCGACTTCACCAGCCAGGCAGGGAGCTGAAAAAAACAAAAAAAATAACAAATGGGGTACGGCTAAAAGCTTGTACTCGGGCAACGGCCTGTCCATAGCTTCAAACCCCTCTCGCTACTCTAAGTATAACTTATAACAAGAGGAGAAACAAAGCTGTGGAATAAAGGTGACAGA
>CAZFON010000243.1:0-3289 GCA_964520185.1 uncultured Planctomycetales bacterium
TATCAACTTCATGAGTATGCCAAGGCCATCGATGACTATAAAAAAACCATTACGCTAAGCCCCCCGTCATCGGATATTTCTGTTCTCTATATTGGCCTTGGTTTATGCCGTGCCGGTCAAGGACGTTTCAGCCAAGCCATTGCAGATTATTATAAAGCTATCGAGCTAAAACCTCAGCCTCACGATGCCGCGACCGCTTATCTGGGCCTTGGCCTATGCCATGCCGCACAAGGCCATCTAACTCTGGCCGTCGCCGATTATCAAAAAGCCATTACCGAAGACCCCGATGAAACAGATGAATACTACAATCTTGGCCTGGCCCATTACCGATTGGGTGATCTGGATCAATCCATCATGGACTACAGTAAGGTCATTGAAATTGATACTCAATTTACCAAGGCCTATATCAACCGCGGCATCAGCTTTCACCAGGAAGGCAAGATCCCCCCGGCCCTTGCTGATTTTAACAAAGCCATTGAAATAGACCCCAACACCCCTGAAGCTTATTACAACCGCGGCTTGGTGTACCATCAAGAAGGCAATGCAGGTCTGGCCCTGTCGGACTATAACAAAGCCATTCAGATAAAACCTGATTATGCACAAGCCTATATCAACCGCGGCAGTATTTATTTAAGCCGGGGCAATTTAAACCAAGCCCTTTCAGAATATAATAAGGCCATTGAAATTGATCCCAGCATTGCAGATGCCTACTACGACCGCGGCTCTCTATACCACCTTCAAGGAAATTTAACCCAGGCTTTGTCGGATTATGAATACGCTATTGACCTGAACCCGGATTATTCCGAAGCCTTAAATAATCGAGCTGTCGTATATTACCAGTTAAAAGAATATGCCAAAGCCTGGAAAGATGTACGCAAAGTAAAAAGTTTAAAATGGAATATTAACCCTAATTTTATCAACGCACTTAAAAACGCCTCAGGAATATGACAAAGGCCCTTTTGAGACCTTTTTATCTATCAGCAATACCTGCTATATCCTGTTTAGGGATCATCATTTATTCCAACAGCTTTTATTGCCCTTTTCACTTTGATGACATCCTTTATATCACTGATAATCCTTTAATAAGGAATGTCCATTATCTGCTGAATAACTGGACATTTTATCCCTGCCGTTTGATCACCTTCCTCTCCCTGACCATGAATTATCATTTCAGCGGGCTTCATGTTCTTGGCTATCACCTATTCAATATAGGAATTCATTTGCTTTCAGCTTTATTTGTATGGTGGCTCCTACTCCTGACTTTTTCCACACCTGCCATGAAAAAGGACAAGATCACCCAACACGCCGATCTGATCGCTTTACTGGCAGGTTTGGTATTTGTCAGCCATCCTATCCAAACTGAATCAGTGACCTATGTCTGGCAGAGGACCTCTTCCCTGTCGGCATTGTTTTACTTGGCATCTCTTTGCTTCTATGTTAAATCAAGATTGCTGTGTCATTCCGGACATCTAAAGCTTTGGCTCTATTATTATTTCAGCTCGCTCATGATGGCCCTCCTGGCCATGTTCACCAAGGAAAATTCCATAACTTTACCTTTGATGATCGTTCTTTTTGAATTAAGTTTCTTAAAAACTAAAAAGAAATTAGATTGGGTGTATCTTCTCCCTTTTTTGCTTACTCTTCTTATTATCCCCTTAACCATACTGCTTACTTCAGCAAAATTTCTCAAAATGCAGGGATTTATAGAGCAACGAGGGCTTCTAACTCCTCAACAATATCTTTTGACCCAATTCAGGGTCATGCTTACCTATATCAGGTTGCTTTTTCTTCCGTTAAACCAGAACATAGATTATGATTATCCCATTTCTAGAAGTTTTCTCGAAGGGCCAACCCTGGTCAGTTTTCTGTTCTTGTCAGGCATTCTTTATTGGTCCCAACGGATGTTTGCCCGATACAGGTTACTTGCTTTTTCCATCTTCTTCTTTTTCCTGTCTCTTTTGCCTGAATCAAGCCTGTTGCCGCTCAATGATGTCATTTATGAACACCGGCTTTATCTGCCGCTGGCAGGGTATAGTCTGTTTTTAGTCAGTGGCTTGTATTATGGGACCAGCCTGCTCAGTAAGTCTGAGAGGCCCTTCACTTCGTTAAGGGTGACAATATTTGTACTTACAATGATCATAACTTTTAACTCGGTCCTGACTTATCAAAGAAACAAGGTTTGGACCGATGACCTTACCCTATGGGATGATGCCACGAGAAAATCCCCGCATAAGGCAAGACCCGTCAACAATCGCGGTTTTGACTATTTTCTGCAAAGAAATTTCCCCCAAGCCATTGCTGACTTTAACAAAGCCATTTCCATAGACCCCACTTATGCCAAAGCCTACAGTAACCGCGGGAATATTTATAAAGCGCTGAACAGACCCCCTCAAGCCATTGCTGATTATAATAAAGCCATTGAATTGGACCCCCTTGATATAAAAACATATGTCAACCGTGGGAATATCTATGACCAACAAAATAATATGCGCCAGGCCATATCAGATTATACCCAGGCCATTGAAAAGACGCCTGATCAAGCATTCCCCTATTATCTGCGCGGCAATGCCTATGCCAGAGAGGGCCTTTTGAACGAAGCCATCGCCGATTATACTACGGCCGTCGAACTACACCCCGACTCTGCCGTTACTTTTAATAACCGCGGCAATGCCTATGTCCGGCAAGCTCATTTATCCCAGGCCCTCGCGGATTATAGCAAGGCCATTGACATCGACCCTAACTATCTTGAGGCCTATGTGAACCGCGGCAACACCTACAGCCAACTGGAGAATTTCACTCAAGCTTTATTGGATTTTAATAAAGCCATTAAGTTAAACCCCCGTTATCCGCAGGCTTATAGCAACCGCGCCATTGTCCATTATATGTTAAGGGAATACGGCAAGGCCTGGCAAGACGTACGCCAGGCAGAAGGTCTGGGAGGCGCTGTTAATCCTAATTTCATCCGGGCACTTATAAATAAAAGTGCTATAATAAAAAATCTACCGTAAAGAAATCCGTTTGGAGGACAACTCTATGGGTTACAATGATGTGATGTATAAGGTCCGGCAATGGGACAACCGCGCCTCTCAATGGATGGGCCGCCATTTTTACATCTTCTTATTTGAAATTTTCCTGGCCATTATCTTCATGTTTTCCTTCCTCAATACCTTAAAGCTGCTTGATATCGGCCCCAACGTCCAAAAAGAAAGCGTCACCGACCGGTTATTGATGAACCAGGCCGTCAACGGCTCACTGATCGTCATGCTCCTGATCTTGATCGCCTTGGGGG
>CAZFON010000244.1:0-3283 GCA_964520185.1 uncultured Planctomycetales bacterium
GTAGATGTCAACAGCGGGGTAGAGGAGTCTGCGGGCAAAAAAGACCATAAGAAAATGAAAGATTTTATCGACATCGTCAGTTATATCATTGGTGCCAAAGTCAAGGACCAGACATGTTAACGGTCATCAGTCATAAGCAGCTTCAGACGATCATTCATTTAAGCGCTGAAGCCATCAGGGAATTCCTTGAGTCTGCTGATCCGGCCAAGTTCGAAGGTGAGGCAGAGACGGCCATTAAGGCTTATCAGGCCAACCCTTCCCATTTTTCCGATGAAAGGATGGTTGATAATGGCGCAGATGTGCTCCAGGCCATTCATCATCCCATCCGCATAGAGATGCGCGGCGTGACCCAGGATGGTGCCGCGCAAGTGGTGTCCAAAGGGATTTGGGGACCTGGACGCCAGGAAGCCGCCGTTGCCATTGCGCAAAAATGCAGGAAATTGAAACTTGATCTGCAGTTGAAATTGGCAGGGACATCATCCATAGAGTTTAATGTGAGGGGCGTTGACAAATCTTTGCCTATCCATTTTCTGCAAGTGGCTTTTGGGGATGTCCTTGATGTCATGGATTATCAGCCGGGAGAACCGATCAACAGTTATGTCAGCAAAACTGTCATTGCCGCTGATGGGGACAACACTATTTATGAGGCCCCGCAGCTGGGTGTTTTGCCGGGTCTGGCTGAAAGCCCGGTCAGGGAAGCGCTTTGTTCCTATTTAAAAGCCGGCGGCTTGTTCATGTTGATTTCTGGCAACGACCTTAACCGTTCCTTTAAACGCCTGGTGGATGCCTTGCCTAAGGAAGTGTATTGCAGGGTCCTGGTTGCCGGCAATGGCGGGGCTGATTTGGTCTATGTAAACGCAAAAGGAGAAGCAGTACCTGTGCCTGATTATCATCAGAAAGCCCTGGAATTGGGCCTGGATAGGTCCCATCAGCAGCCCCTGAATATTGTTTACATCGGTGATGACGGTTCAATGGAAGGCAATGATTATGCGGCTTTTAAGGCCGTTGGCTTTAAGAATTCCGTCTTGGTGGCATCTGAATTTTTAGCTGGTTATGACCCTGGCCTCAAAGGTTGTTACGTGGGTGGATTATTGCAGGGCACTCGCCAGTATTTAGAGCAATTTTTAGCGGACCGCGGAATAAAAACCCGCCCTTAAAAGTAATACTCTTAAACTTATCTCTATATATCACCCGCCTTGTTTTTGATTTAAATATATTGCATACTTTAAGCAGGTATGCGTAAGACCCCATTTATCCATTATTTTATTTTTTTGGCTTTTTTGGCTAATACTTTAGGGCCCTTGCCAACAGCCCGGGCAGATGAGTTTCGTTTGCCTGCGCCTGGGACCATGGTGCATTTAAGCACTGCTTTTAATCCTCCAGTCCTCAAAGGCATCAAGGTCCATCCGGATGATCCTTTCAAATTTGAGTTTATTTTAGATCAGGGGGATTCTTTCCCTAACCCGGGTGATCTTCAGCAAGAATCCTCAAAACTCATAAAATATTTTCTGGCCTCTTTGACCATTCCTGAAAAAGACTTGTGGGTCAATCTTTCGCCTTTTGAAAAAGACCGCGTTATTCCTCAAGGCTTTGGCCTGACCGAAATGGGCAGGGACCTGTTGGCCGAAGACTATATCCTCAAACAGATCACTTCTAGTTTAATTTATCCCGAAGATGAAATAGGAAAGAAATTCTGGAAGAAAGTGTATGGCGTAGCGATCAAAAAGTACGGGACAACGGATATACCGGTGAGCACTTTCAATAAGGTCTGGATAGTGCCGGATAAAGCGGTTGTCTATGAGAACGCCAAGGCAGGCACGGCTTATGTTGTTGAGAGCAAATTAAAGGTGATGCTGGAGCAGGATTATTTGGCACTATCTCATAACGTCCTTCCAGGCCACGAGACTTCGTCGATGGGGGCCAATGTCATCAGGGAGATCGTTATTCCTGAATTAACCAGGGAAGTCAATGAAAACAAGAATTTTGCCAGGCTTCGACAGGTATATAACTCGGTCATCCTGGCCAGCTGGTATAAAAAGAAGATCAAGGACAGTATCCTGGCCCGGGTTTATACAGACCAGAATAAGGTGGCCGGCGTCAATAACGATGACCCTAAAGAAAAAGAGAGGATTTATCAGCAATATCTTCAAGCTTTCAAAAAGGGAGCATTTAATTATATCAAAGAAGACCTTGATCCTTTGACCCAGGAGGCTGTGCCCAGGAAATATTTTTCAGGCGGGGTCGGTCTAACTGCCTTAGACCTGGACGTGGCGATGACAACCACGCCGATCGAGCCCATCGAGAATTCAGAAAAATTAAAAGAAGTATCGGCAGATTTTGCCATTGCCGGCCCCTCGAACAGTTCTTTTGTTCCCAACCAGGATTTGGCCATGTCTGCCAGGTATATACAAGGGCTAAATGATCCGGCTCACAATCATTTCGTTGATAAGGCTGGTGAAACTTTTACGATCCAAGCCAAACCATTTAAACCTGGTTCAAATTATATAACAGTCGCTCTGCAAGGCCCTAAAGCCGGCAGCCCTCTTGACGATGGGAATTACCCTAACGTAATGTCGGTTGCAGTGTATGATGGCGAGGTGCATCCTTCCATTTATTTGGATAATCGTTATAAATGGACTGATGGGACACCCATGGGAAGGGACTTAGGCGGAGGTAATGGGGTTGGAACATCTCTTTTAAAGTCTCTGGCCAGGCTTATGACCGAAGGGACAATGCTCAAAGGTAAGGTCGAGAATCAAGCGACCCGTCAATTGATCCTCGGAGTTTCCTCCAATCCTATTATGAATGGTGAAGCCATGTATTATCGGGACCAAACAACTGGTCAACGTAAAAAGATAGTTGATGGCATTTCTCATGGATCTGATGAAATGACTGTTGAGCAATTGATTTCAGAGACGGTTATCGGCAAGATTTATGTCCGCTCCGGTCTGGTTAATTTACGCTTTCGTTATAAAGACCTTGAGGGTACAAGCGCTTTGCGCAGTTTTTTAAATGATCAAAGAAGCAGTAAAAATGATGTTTTTTTTATTATTGAAGCAATGAAACCAAAGGCCCCCATTAATAATAAGCCACTGCAAGAGGATCAACAGATGTTCAAAGACGCTCTGGCATGGGAGGCAAGTGCCAAACATCTGCTTTCGCATGATATCCAGGACCCGGTTAAATTACGTAATTTTCGTATTGTAGCTATCAGCGAAGGGAAGCCATTAGAAAATTATAGTTATCAGCGCGTTTTATATCAACCGGACCATCCTTCTTTGGG
>CAZFON010000245.1:0-3277 GCA_964520185.1 uncultured Planctomycetales bacterium
ATGCTTCCTTAGCAGCAGGTTCTAGCATGACCATTACTGCTAATGCCAGCGAAACAAATGGCAGTATTTCAACAGTATTTTTCTATAATGGGGGAGCCTTGTTGGGATCGAGCTCCACCTATCCTTATAGTTTGACGGTCAATAATCTGTCAGGCGGGACCTATGTATTAACTGCTATGGCTGTGGATGCCATGAGCAATTCAACAACCTCAAGTGCTGTTACGGTTACTGTCAGCTCAAATGCTCCTGTGGTTGCCATATCGAGTCCGGCTGATGGGTCCACCTCTCTTTATGGTTCCTACGTTTCTTTAACAGCCTCAGCTTCCGAGGTCAACGGGTCTATCGCACAAGTCAGTTATTATTATAACGGGAATTTAATTGGGACGAGCTCAGGCGCGCCATATAAGGTCTATGCAATGTTTCAATCAATGGGCAGCTATACCATTACAGCAGTGGCTACGGATACTACTGGCGGTTCAACAACTTCAAGCCCTGTAACCATTACTGTTTCTAACAGACGCAGGTAAGTTAATTGTAATGGTTTGTTCTTTTTCTGCAGTGTGTTAAACTAATCAGTCTGTTCTATAATAAAAAACATTAAATCTATTTTTAGGGGGTTTTATAAGTGGACAATTCCTTGCCTTCCATTGCTCTTATGTACCATGGGATCTTGTCTGATCCATCTGATATTCCTCCTGACCGCGATGCCGGTGCGGAATTATATGATGTGAGCCTGGATAATTTCAAAGCCCAGATGGAATCTTTGAAACATTTTAAAACCAAAAATCCCAATAGAAATGTGATGATCACCTTTGATGACGGGGAAATGAATAATTTTAAGAACGTCTTTCCTGTTTTAAAAGGGATGGGATGGGGGGCTTATTTCTTTATCGTTGCCAAAAGAGTTGGGAAAAAAGGCTATATGGGGTTAAATGAGCTTAAGCAGCTTCATGATGCCGGCATGACCATTGGTTCGCACGGGCTTACCCACGAGATCTTGACCAATCTTTTGGATTCCCAAATGGAAGAGGAGCTAAGGGCCTCCAAGGAGAATTTGGAAATAAATTTAAAGATCCCCATTGATACGCTTTCCATTCCCAGGGGATTTTGCAATGATAAGGTCATTGAAACCGCTTACAGGCTGGGTTATCAAAAGGTATTTATTTCGGGAAGGCCGGCATGGTTAAAGTCCACATGTTTTAGCCGTATACCGGTCAAATCAAATTGGTCGCTGGGGCGTTTTAGGATGGCATTGAACGGTAAAACTCCCCTGATGGAAATCATTGGCAATGTATTGATCAAAATCCTTAAATTTTTGTTGCGTGAATCCGGGTATAGTTGGATGCGCCGATCTCTAATCAAAATAATCCGTTGAATCTTTTCTACTAAAGAGGTCTTTGTTGGAGAGCGATCCTTTTATTTCTATCATTATACCGTGCCGCAATGAGGAAAAATATATTTCCCGTTGCCTTGATTCCGTGCTCGCACAAGATTATCCTGGAGATAAAATGGAGATCCTGGTCGCGGATGGAATGAGTACGGATGGCACAAAAGGGATCCTTCTGGATTATGTAAAGCGGCATGCTTCGATCCGTTATATTGAGAATTCCAGGAAAGTCGTAACGGCGGGATTGAATATTTTGATCAAGCATTCAAAGGGAGAATTGGTCCTGCGCATGGATGCCCATAATGTATTTCCCCAAAATTACGTCTCGAAATGCGTTAAATATATGCAGGAGCGTAACGTTGATAACGTGGGCGGCGTCATCGTGACGATGCCGGGAGATAATACGTTATGCGCAAAAGCCATCGCCATAGCGATGTCTTCAACATTCGGGGTGGGGAATTCTAATTTTCGGACCGGGGTCAAAGAGCCTTGTCTGGTGGATACGGTCCCTTTTGGTTGTTATCGCAGAGAAATTTTTGAGAAAATTGGTTTTTTTGATGAAGACATGATCAGAAGCCAGGATGCTGAATTTAATCTACGGCTCATCAAGAATGGCGGAAAGATCTTATTGGCGCCGGACATTGTTTCGCACTATTATGCTCGAAGTGATTTTAAAAAACTTATATCAATGTATGCGCAATATGGTTATTTTAAGTCATTGAGTGCGGCAAAAATAGGGAGGATCATTGGCATTAGACAGATGATCCCTGCTTTGTTTATTGGATCACTTATAGCATTGGCGTGTGGATCGATCTTTTTCAAACCTTTTATCTGGGTTTTTGCATTGGAGATAAGCGCCTATTTTGCAGCGAATTTATTTTTTTCATTTAAAACTGCTTTGAAAAAGGGTTTGATCATATTCCCTTTTTTGATCTTGTCTTATATCCTGATCCATTTTAGTTTTGGTTTTAATTACCTTCGCGGGATCCTTGATTTTTGGATCTTAAAGAAACATTTACTACGTAAAATAGTGGATTTGCCCCTAACCAGGTAAAGAGATGAACCATCAAAAAGTGCTCATCCGTTCTCAATTTAAAGAGATCTATGTTGTCATTCTGCTGTTGATCGCTTTTGTGCCGGTCCTCATCTGGATGTCTGACCGCTGGTTTGCCGAAGATTCATATTACAGCCACGGTATCTTAGTCCCTATCGTCTCCTTTTTATTGGTTTTTAGGAAGAAAAAAGCCCTTGAAAGGATCCTTCCCGAACCCTCGCCCTGGGGATTAAGGGTTTTTTTATTAGGTATAATCCTTTACTGGGCCAGCGCTCTTTGGCATGTTTATTTTACATCGGGGTTTTCCTTGCTCATTATCATCGCTGGGCTCGTCCTGCATTTTCATGGAGAAAGGACGCTAAGGGAAATTGCTTTTCCGCTTTCATTCCTGGTGTTCATGGTCCCTTTGCCGATCATTGTCGTGGCTTCGGTGTGCTTTAAATTAAAGATCCTCGCCGCTTATCTGGCCACTTTTATACTAAATCTGATCGGGTATCCATGTGTCCAGTTATCCAGTTTGATCAAAATGCGCCATAGCTATGTGCTGATAGAGGACTCTTGTGGGGGATTAAGGTCATTGATCTCTTTGACTGCTTTAGGAAGCCTTTTTGCTTATCAGCTGAGATCGGGATTGCGCAATAAACTGGTCCTTTTTATTTCTGCGATCCCTATTGCTGTGATCATCAACTCATTTAGGATAGTCTTTTTAGCAATTGTAGGCGAGACTTTGGGGACAGATTACACCCAGGGTGTTTTGCACAGTCTTTCAGGGTCTCTGGTTTTTGCTTTTTCATTTTTAATCATGCTGGCCCTGAAAAGAATACTGGAAAGAGATC
>CAZFON010000246.1:0-2708 GCA_964520185.1 uncultured Planctomycetales bacterium
ATCATTCCAGTTGATGCCGGTCTTGCTTAACACCCCGAAATCATTCCAGTTGATGGCTGTCCTGGTCAGCACCGCCATATCATTCCAATTCACCCCAACCTTGGTCAAGACCCCAAAATCCGTCCAATTGACTCCAGCCACTGTCAGTACTGCCAGCGACGACCAATTAATACCTGATTGGCTGAGTAAGGCCAGGCCGCTCCAATTAACACCAGCATTAGTAAAGCTGCCCAAGGCGCTCCAGTTGATCCCTGTCTTGGTCATGACCCCAAAGTCATACCAATTAATACCCGTCTTGGTCAAAACTCCGAAATCATTCCAATTAATGCCGGTCTTGCTTAACACCCCGAAATCATTCCAGTTGATGCCGGTCTTGCTTAACACGCCAAAATCCAGCCAATTGATCCCTGCCTTATGCAACACAGCAAAGTCATACCAATTAATACCCGTCTTGGATAGAACACCAAAATCATTCCAATTGATCCCGGTTCGTCCCAAAACATACAGATCATTCCAATTGATACCGGTCTTGCTTAACACTCCGAAATCATTCCAGTTGATACCTGTTTTCGCTAATACTCCCAGGTCCTGCCAATTAAGCCCTGTCTTGGTCAGAACTCCGAAATCATTCCAATTGATTCCTGTACGAGACACTACATTAATGTCATTCCAATTGATCCCGGTTTTGCTTAGCACCCCGAAATCATTCCAATTGATCCCGGTCTTAGTCAATACACCAAGGTCATTCCAGTTAAGACCTGTCTTACTGAGCACTCCAAAATCCTGCCAATTGATCCCTGTCCTGCTTAAAGTCCCGAAATCGCTCCAATTAACTCCGATCTTGGTCAACACGCCGAAATCATTCCAGTTGATCCCTGTACGGCTCACTACATACAAATCATTCCAATTGATCCCTGTCTTGGTCAAGACACCGAAATCATTCCAGTTGATCCCTGACTTGCTCAACACTCCAAAATCATTCCAGTTGATACCGGTCTTGGTCAAAACGTTGAAATCATACCAATTGATACCTGTCCTGGCCATGATACCAAGGTCATTCCAATTGATCCCTGCCTTGGTCAGCACCCCGAAATCATTCCAATTGATACCCGTCTTGCTCAATACTCCAAAATCATTCCAGTTGATCCCGATCTTGGTCAGCACCCCGAAATCATTCCAATTGATCCCGGTTTTCGTTAATACACCCAGGTCCTGCCAATTAAGTCCGTTCTTGGTCAGGACACCGAAATCATTCCAATTGATCCCAGTACGGCCCATGACAGCCAAATCGTTCCAATTGACCCCAACCTTTGTCAATACTCCTAAGTCCTGCCAATTGATCCCGGTACGGGAGACCACGTAAACGTCATTCCAATTAATTCCCGTCTTGGTCAAGACACCGAAATCATTCCAGTTGATACCGGTCTTGCTTAAAGTCCCTAAATCATTCCAGTTGATACCGGTCTTGCTAAGTACACCGAAATCATTCCAGTTGATCCCCGTGCGGGAGACCACATACATATCATTCCAATTAATGCCTGTCTTCGTCGATACCCCGAAATCATACCAATTGATGCCGGTGCGGCTCTGCACGTACAGATCGTTCCAGTTGATCCCTGTCCTGGTCAAGACGCCGAAATCACTCCAGTTGATACCAGCTTTGGTCAGCACACCGAAATCATTCCAATTAAGTCCGATCTTGCTAAGCACACCGAAATCATTCCAGTTGATACCGGTCTTGCTAAGTACTCCAAAATCATTCCAATTGATCCCTGTCTTGCTAAGTACTCCAAAATCATTCCAGTTGATACCGGTCTTGGTCAGCACCACCATGTCATACCAATTCACGCCGACCTTGCTCATGACCCCAAAATCTGTCCAATTGACTCCGGCAACGGTGAGCGCTGCAAGCGACGACCAATTAACGCCTGATTGGCTAAGCAAGGCCAAGCCGTTCCAGTTGACACCCACGGTCGTGAAGGTGCTCAATGCGTTCCAGTTGATCCCGTTCTTGGTCATCACTCCGAAGTCATTCCAGTTGACCCCTATCTTGGTCATCACTCCGAAGTCATACCAATTGATCCCGGTCTTGGTCAAGACACCAAAATCATTCCAATTAACGCCTGTCTTGCTCAACACTCCGAAATCATTCCAATTAACGACTGCCTTTGTCAAAGTTCCGAAATCATTCCAATTTATCCCTGTGCGGCTGAGCACATACAAATCATTCCAATTGATCCCTGCTCTATGCAAGGCAGCAAAATCATTCCAATTGATCCCCATCTTGGTCATGACCCCAAGGTCCTGCCAATTGATCCCTGTCTTACTCAACACACCAAAATCATTCCAATTGATCCCTGTTTTACCCAATACACCTAAGTCTTGCCAATTAATTCCTGCTTTACCCAAGACCCCGAAATCCTGCCAATTGATCCCTGTCTTAGCCAGTACACCAAAATCATTCCAATTGATACCTGTCTTGCTTAATACGCCGAGATCATTCCAATTCACGCCTATCTTGGTCATCACTCCAAAATCATTCCAATTGATCCCTGTACGAGACACCACATTAATATCGTTCCAATTGATCCCTGTCTTGCTCAGCACTCCAAAATCCTGCCAATTGATCCCTGTTTTACTAAGGACACCGAAGTCATTCCAATTGATCCCTGTACGAGACACCACATTAATATCGTTCCAATTGATCC
>CAZFON010000246.1:2808-3276 GCA_964520185.1 uncultured Planctomycetales bacterium
CGATCTTGGTCAATACACCAAAATCTTGCCAATTTACTCCTATCCTGCTCATGACCCCAAGGTCTTGCCAATTGATCCCGGTCTTGGCCAGCACTCCAAAATCCTGCCAATTGATCCCGGTCCTCGTCAAAACGCCAAGGTCTTGCCAATTAAGTCCGGTCTTGGTCAATACACCAAAGTCCAGCCAGTTGATCCCTGTGCGTGTCAAAATTTGCAGATCATTCCAGTTGATCCCAGTCTTGGTCAACACACCAAAGTCCTGCCAGTTGATCCCTGTTTTGCTCAGCACTCCAAAATCATTCCAGTTGATCCCGGTCTTGCTTATCACTCCAAAATCGTTCCAGTTGATCCCGGTCTTGCCCAGCACTCCAAAATCATTCCAGTTAATGCCCGACTTGGTGAGAACTCCAAAGTCATTCCAGTTGATACCTATCTTTGTTAACACCCCAAAATCATTCCAGTTGATAC
>CAZFON010000247.1:0-3270 GCA_964520185.1 uncultured Planctomycetales bacterium
CCCTGTTTGTCCGGCACAAGTGTCGGGTTGCGAGTTGCAATGTGGATATGAACCATAGTCATCACAGCATGAACAACCGGTACAGCCTGAAGTTAATTGAGTGGGAGAGGCGTTTACGCTTGTAATTTTAATGTCTGCTTCTGTAGGGCATATGTTAAAGCTGCAATTATTTCTGACCTGAAATATTTTTCCCGCTTGACGACAGCCGTATATCCAACTCACATCTGTATCTCCACAATTCCAGGTTTCATATGTCGTAGCGCTCTGGGTACATGCCCCATTTACAGCACAAGCACCATAAGCTGCAGTGGTGATGGCAGGTGCTACGTTGAATACATTAATACAGCTGATAATGGTGCCGGTGCCCGGCGCATAACTGGGAAAATTGCCCGCGCATTCATTACAATACCCTGCGCATGGGGCGGCGCCTGTACAGGCGCTAGGTACGCCCGAAACACAAGTCGTGTTACCGGTGCCGTTAGGGGCTGGCTGCTCAGAGCCACTGCATCCTGTAGGACAACCACCACCTACATAGGTAACAGGGGAATTTTGCAAAAGGCCCCCGGTTCCCGGAGCAGGAGGAGAAGTGTTACCTGTGGCGCAAAAGACGATAGACCCATCTGCCAGATTAACTCCGGTGCAGGTAGGATCGCATGCGTGCTCAGGAAAACAGGCAACGGCAAGATCAGCGCATTGCGTGGACCACGTGTGCTCGCCGTAAGAGCAACTGGTAGTAAAACAGTGCTTGGTCCCGCCTGCGGCAACAGAAGTACACTCGGTGCCTGCCGGGCAGGACGTGTTGGCGGTGCATGTGCCCTGAGCAGTTGAGTAATACGCGTAAGATGTGCCGGGAAGTTTGTTGGTCGCGTTGGCGGCTATGGTGACTCGGGTGAAGCCCGTTGGGGAAACACCGCTGGCATGAAAAGGCAAGGTCCCGCAAGCTTGCTGGAAATATTGCAGACAGCAAGCGTCGTCATGTTGACAATAAGAGGAAGCCCTTCCATCGCAACCTAGGATATTGCAGGAATGGCCCCAGACCCTTTCATTGGACGCGCATTGGATGCCGGCCCCATAGGACCCGCAGGTTTCACTGTTGTCCCAGCAGTTACAGTTTGTAGGGATATAAGGCACCGCGCTTTGCGGGGCCTGGGTGATATGTTCCTGAAAGGTGTCCTGCACGGCCTCATCCCATATCTTGAAATGGGCATTGGTCGAACGAAGGACATAGGCGCCCATGATGACGACGCCTAAAATGACCAGTACGGCAATCAAGACGTACTCAATAATGGATTGGCCGTTTTTTTGCATAGATATCCTATCTGTAGTAAAAGTATAACTGAGATATGCGAGGCGTGCAAGTTACTTTATAGGATAAAAAATTTAATAATAGATATACACCGCCGCCACCCAGCTGTTAAAATATTGCGCAATGGACCCTAAAAAATTATTTGACCAGTACATTTCATTGGTCAACCTTTTGATCCCCAAGCCTGCCGTGGCGCCGGTCATCGGTATCGATATCGGCAGTTCGGCCATCAAGGCGGTGGAATTATGCCATAGCGGCACCGGGATCGAGATCCGCCGCGGGGTCATTGTGCCTACAGCGGGAGGGGAGCTTAAAGCGTCCTTAAAAAAGATCATCGAACGCCTGTCTATCAGTAACCAGCTTTTGGCTTGCGCGGTTTCCGGCAAGGGGACCTTGATCCGCTATGTGGACCTGCCGCGCATGTCCCTGGAAGACCTGCATAAATCCTATATCTTCGAACTTGATAAATATTTCCCTTTTGATCCCAAGTCCATTTATACGGATTGCGCTATCCTGGACCCCGATGGCAAGGACAAAAAAATGTCCGTGCTGATGGCGGCCGTTAAAAAAGAAATAGTGGATGAGCGCCTGAAATTATTCAAGGACGAGGGCCTTGATCTGGCCCGCGTGTCTATCAACTCCCTGGCCATTGCCAATGCCTTCAGCAGCCTGGGACCGGCGATGACTGCTTCGGGCAAGGCCAAGGCCATACTGGATATCGGCGCTTCGGCCTCCTGCCTGATGATCTACAAAGATGCCACCCTGCGTTTTGTCAGGGACATATTCGTCGGCAGCCAGGAGTTGACCAGGAAAATTTCCAATGCCATGGGCACGGACTTGCAGCAGGCAGAGGCCCTCAAACGTGAGCCCGGCGAGAAATTGGCCCAGATCATGGAAGCCTGCGACATGCCCGTCAATAACCTGGTCTCCGAGATCCGTTTATCCGTGGACTATTTCATGACGGAGAAGAACACTCAGGTCGACGAGCTCTTTTTGGCAGGAGGAGGGTCCCTGTTAAAAGGTGTAGAGGGCGTATTTGAAAAGAATTTAGGCTTGCCGGTCAAGGTTTGGAACCCACTGACAGGCGTGAACCTTAAATCCGATGCGGGCAAGGACATTCAAACGTATGCCGCCCAGTTTGGCGTGGCCTTAGGTTTGGGACTTTAAGAATGATCGAGATCAATTTAATCCCGGAAGCGCTTAGAAAAGGCCAGAAGACAAGTTCTCTGACCATTAATATCCCCAGGGACGTCCTTTTAGGGGTGGGTTCGGCCTTGCTTCTTTTGATCGTGACCGTGCATTTGGTGCTGGGCGTGATATGGCTCAACGGGATCGGGCAATTGTCCTCCTGGAACAAGCAATGGCAGCAGGTGCAGCCGGATAAAACCATTTTGGATTCCATGACCAAGGAATCCGGGGATCTGAAGAAAAAGATCAACGCCATCCAGAGCATCACGACCCAAAAATCCGCGCTGTGGGCGCCCAAGTTCAATGCCATCAGCGATGCCTTACCGAGGGGAGTCTGGCTTAAAAGGATGACCCTGGACAAAATAGGCCTGACGATAGAAGGCAGTGTCGTATCACGGAGCCGTAACGAGATCAATAATGTGGGCTGGTTTTTGTCCGCTTTAAAGAAAAATAAGGAATTTATGAAGGATTTTGCCTCGCTGGAGGAAAATTCCATCCAGGGAAGCAAGGCCAATGCCATCGAGGTAACGGATTTTTCCGTGATGGCCAAATTGAAAAATGAAACCGGACCTAAATAAAATAATTGAGCAATTCAATAAATTAAACGACCAATCGCGCTACGGCATTTTGGGCGGGGTGGTAGCCTTGATCCTTTTGCTGGATGCCTTTCTTTTGGTCTGGCCGCAGTTCGCCAGTATTTCCGATATCAATGGCCAGATCAAGAAGACTTCCCAGGACACCCAGCAGGTCTTGACTGATAGGGCGCGTCTGGGCCA
>CAZFON010000248.1:0-3267 GCA_964520185.1 uncultured Planctomycetales bacterium
TCCAATTTCTCCCGGTCCGAGCATTAAAAAGTACCATAATGCGCAGGTTTTATTTCGTTCCGATAACGATGATCATCCTTATGGTGACCTTATCCGTTATTTATGGCTTTTTGGCAGGAACCCTTCCCATGTTTTGCTGACTATTGAATATTATCTTACCTATGATTATATCCTTAAAGCACTGCCTTGGGTGCCGGTCATCATTTATATTCGGGACCCGAGGGGTCCCGAAGAATGGGCAAGACTGGGGACTCTTCCTTTAGAATTGAAATGGAGAAAAGCCGATTCAGTGGATTCTTTGTTGAAATCTATGGAGAAGGAAAATGCCTGTGTCCGTCAGATCATTCAATTCAGTAAGAAACACCGGCGCAAACTCATTTTTGCCTGTAATGCCAATTTTCTTGCCGAACGAGCTAATAAAGCCTATAACCTGCCGGAATTAAAACCATATTTTTTGCCCAACCCGCTGGTTATGCCTAATTTGGACAATAATGTCTGTTCCTCCCGGCCTTCGCTTTCATATATAGGCCGTTTGGATGCCTCCAAAAGGGTGTTAATTATCTTCGAATTGGCCAAAAGATTCCCTAATATAGATTTTATTATAATTGGATCTCCCAGCGCCTCAGAAGGAAAGATCCTGCAGCCTTTTATTGATCAATACACTCATTTGCCGAATTTAAAATTTTTAGGGACCCTTGACGGGGAAGTTAAATGGAAGGCGATAGAGGGATCATGGGGAATGATCAATACCAGCATTCATGAAGGACTTCCAGTGACTTTTTTAGAGTCATTGTGCATGGCCAAGCCGATCATAAGCTGCCTTGATCCGGATGGACTGGTGTCACGGTTTGGTTACTATACCGGGGATATTTTAGGGGAAGGCATGGACCGCGGATCCCTGGATAAATTTTCAGCGCAGATCGAGCTTTTTCTTTCAGATCCTCAACAGCGTGAGAATAAGGGCCGTTTGGGGCGTGCGTATGTCGAGAATCGCCATTCATTTGAGAATTTTGACCGGCATTTGAGAAAAATATTAAAGGACATTTAAATGATCAGTCAGATAAAAATTTCCGATAAGTCATTTATTTTAATTTCGCTGCTTTTTTATGCGGCTTTTGTTGTTATAATTTCATCCCTGCATGTTGTCTGGCGTGATGAGGTCACTCCCATGACAGCTATTATGGGAAGTTCATCTTTAGCCGATCTCTATGTCAAGACCCACAGTTTTGGCCATCCTATTTTATGGTTCTTCTTACTTTATCTGGGCTATCAGGTAACGCATGCTTTTTGGTGCTTAAAAGCCATAAATATTTTGATAGTAGTAGGAGCTGTTTATCTATTCCTGGCCAAGGCGCCATTTTCCCGTTCCCAAAAGATATTATTTATCTTGGGCTTTTTCCCCCTATATTTTTATCCTGTGTTTAACCGCAGTTATGGCCTTGGCATGCTTTTGTTATTTGCCTTTGCTTGGTTATACCCTTATCGTTTTAAAAGGATGTTTCTTTTAGGGGTGATCCTCCTGTTATTGGCCAATACCCATGCGCATTGTTTGATCACTACGGTTGCTATTCTTTTGGCTTTGATCGTGGAGTTTGTATTTAACCCTGAGTCCAGGCGTTCATGGCAAGCGCATTCTTTTTCGACTTTTCTTGGTTTTGCATTGATCATTATAGGCATCATGTTTTCCGCCTTTCAGACCATGCCGAGCCACAACAATATCATCTACAGTCCCCATCTCATCAGTGTTAAAGAATTTTTCCACGCCCTTATCAAATCTGTATTCCTTCCGGGGAAAGCCTTTAACCATATCTTTGGCTTTTACAGCACACTTTTTGCCACCGTCGTCATTTTTTATATGTACATTTATCTTCTTAACAAACCTTATTTATTTGTTTTATTTGCTTCGGCGACAGTTGCTTTAAGCTTGTTCTGCCATCTTATCTTTCCTTCGGATGAATTGCGTCATCAAGGCGCCCTTTATTTGCTTTTGATCACCCTTTGGTGGACTGAAGTTCATGTATCACCTATTCGCCTCAACAAAACGTTAGAAAAATTCAGGAATTCAATCGTCCGTCATCAAGAAGCTTTCCTTATCGTGCTGCTTTTCCTGCAGGTTTGTATGGCTTATCCTGCAGTAAGAGATGAATTATCAGCGCCGTATTCTTCCAGCCAGAATTTGGGAAAGATGCTTCATCGTCAGGAGTTTGAAAATGCCGTCCTTATAGGCGAGCCGGGGGCCATGGTAGAGGCTGTCCCGTATTATGCCAATAATGAGATATATCTTCCCAGAGAAGGCAAATATAAGAAATTTACCGAATTCACCACCAGACAAAAATTGCAATATTCCCTGGGAGACCTGTTGTCCGCGGCCCAACAGGTCAAAATCCATACCGGTAAGACAGTGCTTTTGGTATTGGGCCATAAACTTTGGCCGGAAGGGCCGTTTTACATCGAAATGACCCACGGCAGGAGTTTTGTGTATACTAAAGCGTCACTGGATGATCTTTACGCTAAAACCACGCGTGTGACTGAATTTAGAGGGGCCAGCAGTGATGAAAATTATGATGTTTTCCTTTTAAAGTAATAGGATGGAACCATGAGTGATAAAAATACAAATGACATTAAATATACTTTAAGGGCAGGTTTTTTTTGTTTATCTTTAATTGTTTTGTCCTATATTTTTTTATTGCTTTCCTGGGCAGTTTTTATGACTCCTTTATGGGAAACGGTCAGTATAGCCCTGTTTTTGTTTTGTTTTTTACATATAAGTCCTGTTAGGGCGTACCTGACAAATTTGCCGAAGAAACTGGTCAGGGCTTATCTAATTTTCTTTTTTATTTTTTGCCTTGGCCATTGCCTGTTCATTCCAAGAACCACGTTTCCATTTGTTCCATGGACCATGTTCAGCGATGAGACGCGTTTCAGTGATCAAGTTAAATTTTACAAGTATGAGGCAACTACTGTCAGCGGATCGAGGGTTTTTTTGATGCCGGAGGACTATTTCAGGTCTTTAGCCAATGGCCGTATCGTGACCGATCTGGATAATTTAGTAACTTCCATTATTTTCTATGATCCCCATAAAGAAGGGGATCTATTTAAAAGGCGCCAGGAATTAGTGAACGATTATGTAAGGAAAAAAGAGGGGATAAGGCACTTGCTGTCTATGATGAGGCTTAACGTGTACGAAGAGAATCTTTTTACTCTTGATCAGAAAAAGGAGCATTTGAATGAGATCTTGATGGCTATTGCCAGGCGGTATAACCAGGG
>CAZFON010000249.1:0-3263 GCA_964520185.1 uncultured Planctomycetales bacterium
CCTGACAGCCATGATGGATTCCGTGCCCATCATCGTGCTCACCGGCCAAACCATCACCTCGATGTTAGGCAAAGACGCATTCCAGGAAGCTGATATTGCCGGCATTACCATGCCTATCGTCAAACACAGTTATCTGGTCAAGAACACCAATGATATCCCCCGTATTATTAAGGAAGCCTGGCATATCTGCCAGACCGGCAGGCCTGGCCCGGTGCTGATCGATCTGCCTAAAGACATTACTGCCGCCCCTTTTACCGGAGGGTCTCTTGATCCGGAAATGGACATTCCCGGCTATAAAAAAGACACCCCTTCCCCGCGTAAAGCAGATATTGTCAAGATGGCCAAACTTTTTAAGGGTAAGAAAAAACCTTTGCTCCTGGTGGGCCATGGCGCCGTGCTTTCCCGCGCAGGCGCTGCCATCAAAAAATTTGCTGAAAAATTGGGTGCGCCGGTGACGAACACCCTCTTAGGCAAAGGTGAATTTCCTGAAACACACCCCCTGTCCTTAGGGATGCTGGGTATGCACGGGACTGCCTATGCCAATAAAGCGCTGATCAACTGCGACCTGATCCTGTCCATCGGTTCTCGCTGGGATGACCGCATCAACGGCAACAACAATGAATTCTGCGTGGATGCCAAGAAACTTCATATTGATGTGGATTTTGCCGAGATCAACAAGATCGTCAAACCTGATGCCTATGTGCTGGGAGACGCCAAGATCGTGGTGGAAGAATTGATCAAGCTCGTTGAGCCTTTGGACACCGCGGCGTGGCTCAAGGAATTGAATTTTTATAAAAAAGAATTCCCGCTCAAGTACAACACGGCTAACGGCCTCACTGCCCAGCACGTCATCGATACCTGCTACAAAGTGACCCAAGGCCGCGCCATTGTGGCGACGGATGTGGGCCAACATCAAATGTGGGCCGCGCAATTCTATCTTTCCGAAAAAGGCAATTACTGGCTTTCCTCAGGTGGTGCCGGGACCATGGGTTATGGATTCCCAGCTGCGGTGGGCGCCCAGTTTGCAGCACCTAACGAACTGGTGGTGGCCATTGTCGGTGACGGCGGTTTCCAGATGACCTTATACGAACTGGCAACGGTGTTTGTGCATAAACTGCCTGTTAAGGTCCTCATCATCGATAACAAATATTTGGGTATGGTGCGCCAATGGCAGGAATTGTTCTTCGATAACCGCCTCTCAGGCGTCGATCTGGAAGGAAACCCTGATTTCGTAAAATTGGCGGAAAGCTACGGGATCAAGGGTTTTCACATGAGCAAGTCCGAGCAATGCGAAGCAGTGATGCGTGAAGCCATGAACTATCAGGGCCCCTGCGTTATCCATGCAGAGGTCATCAAGGAAGACAATGTGTTTCCCATGGTGCCTGCCGGTAAATCTGCGCACCATATGATCATCGAAAAACCGACGGTCAAAATGGAAAAACCAACTGGATCGACCTAATGGAAAAACAGCCATTACATACAATCAGCGTCTTAGTTGCTAATAAACCCGGCGTTCTTGTTCGGATCGCACTGGTGTTTGCCCGTCGCGGTTATAACATCAACTCCCTGGTGGTCTCTCCTACTATCAATCCCAAATTCTCGCGCATCACCATGACCGCCAAAGGCGATCTTGAGACCCTGGAACAGATCATCAAGAATGTCAATAAGCTGGTGGACGTGATCCATTGCGAAGAACATCCTGGCAACACCGTTGAAAAAGAATTGGCCTTGTATAAGACCAAGGTTTCCCCTGCCATCAAGGCTTTCGTGACCAAGAAAGCTAAAGAATTCCATGTGCGCATCGATGACACATCCGAAGGCTGCTACATCATCGAGCAGACCGGTACCACCGTCCAACTTGACGAATTTGAAGCCCTCCTTAGAAAATATAGCATCCTCGAGATGGTCCGTACCGGGAAAGTCCTCATCACCCGCGGCCGCACGGAAACTTAACTTTTATCGCGTTCGCTGAGACTGCAAGGCAGGATCTTGGGAAGTTCCTTGGGAGGCAGGATCACCAGGGCGATATCGACGAACTCATCGCCGTATTCAACGGAAGATATTTTACAACGCTGTGTATCAACGCCGGGATACTCAACGCCCAAATACTGGGCAATGGCTGCTTTCAGGGCATCTAATTCAAGATATAAAATAAATTGGCCTTCCTCATTACCGTTCAAATCTAGGGCCGAGACCAGCATCCTGAAATCCAGATCAAGCACTTCTTCCATCGTCTTCCCGGCGCAAAATTGGGAAAGTTTCGTACCCCCTGAGATCTCACTGGAACAGGTGATCTTGGCAAAATCAAATTTGACCAATCGTTCGTTCAAATCCAGACGTATGTTAAGCCCCGAAGAGCTGTCGGAACATGGCATGGCTGTAGTATACACTAAATGGTTTTGTTGGCAAGTTCGAGAAGTTGACGTGCCCGGGCATCGTTGGGATCAAAGAAAAGACAGCGCTCGAATAAAGACCTAGCCTTCATAAAATCACCTTGATTGTAATAATGGATCCCTAAGGTCCTGAGGGTGTCCGGGTAAAATGGATCGATCTGCAAAGACTTATCCAAATAGGCCAGGCTTTGGAGCTCAAGGCCCTGATCATGGGCCACCACAGCAAGGGCATTAAGCACGTCCACATCCAAGGGCCTAACCAAGAGCGCTTGAGTAAAATATTCCCGTGCACGCGATAAATCGTTATGTTGAAAATAGACCAGCCCCAGGCGGCGCAGCCAAATGGCTTTGGCAAAAGGATCATGGGAACGCTCCACCATATTGGCAATGGCAGGGATATCCTCATCGTATTTCATCAATAACTGTTGAGCAACAACGGTGCGGGGCCAACATTCAAGACTGCGCGTATGGCGCAATAAATTTTCCTCTGTCGTCCAGAACTGCCCTTCATGGAAACTGAGAGCGGCAAAAAGGGTAAACAACAGAATAAACCATCTTAAACGTAATTGGGCCATCCATAAACAAAGGCCTGCGAAGGCAATATACAAAACATGAAAGCCAAGGATATTGCCTTGTTTGGGAATGATGGGCCAGAGTAACAGCAAGGGCAAAATGCCGATGAGGATCCAATATAAGGAGAATTTATTTATATTCTTGATCTTAAAATAAGTACTGCGCAAAAGAAAAGCATAAAGGACATAGGTAATAGCCACTTCCCTCGTCAAGGCAGACAAGGCCCAAAGAAACAAAACCAGAAAATAACCCTGCTTGATCCCCGTTTTAAGGACCCATAACAACGCCAGCAATGCG
>CAZFON010000250.1:0-3222 GCA_964520185.1 uncultured Planctomycetales bacterium
GGTCTCACGGCCGTGAGGGTTCAACTCCCTCCCTTGGCATTTTTTCATTGTAAACCTTACATCCCATCGCAGTTGACAATCCTTCCGGCAGCCAGTATCATAATCTTCTTATGCGCCGCCTTTATCTGGATTACGCAGCCAGCACACCGTGCGACCTTCGTGTTTTGGAGGCCATGCACCCTTTCTTTTCCGAGCAAAACGCTAACGCCTCAAGCCCGCACAGCCAGGGTCGCAGGGCACGCAAAGCCATTGAGGAAGCCCGCGAAACATTGGCAGCTTTCATTGCCGCACAACCTGCAGAGATCGTTTTTACCAGCGGCGCCACGGAAGGCAATAATCACGCTATTTTTACAACAGCCAAGGCGCTTAAAGCCAGGGGAAAGCACATTATTGCTTCTGGCATTGAACATCCCTCGGTGCTGGAGCCCCTGCGTCAACTCCAGGCAGATGGTTTTGAGGTATGTTTCATCAGACCTAAGCCCGATGGCATCGTACCTTATGAAGATATAAGATCCGCCATGCGGCCGGACACCATCCTCGTCTGCCTGATCCATGCCAATAACGAGATCGGCACCTTGCAGCCGGTAAATCAAACGGGCTCCCTATGCAGAGAGAGGAACATCAAATTATTGGTGGATGCCACCCAGGCCCTGGGGCATGTACCGGTCAATGTTAAAGACATGCCATGCGATTTTCTATCACTTTCAGCGCATAAATTTTATGGGCCGCAGGGAGTGGGGGCATTATATGTCCGCCAGACGGATTGTCCTGCCTTTATTTTAGGCGGGGACCAGGAACGCGGCCGCAGGGGAGGGACGCACAACACGGCAGGCATCGTTGGTTTAGGGGAGGCTGTCAAATTATGCCAGGCTTCCATGACAGAGGAAGCGCAAAGACAAGCTGTTTTACGCGACAGGATCATTGATTTTGTTTTAAAGGAAATACCCATGAGCATGCTGAACGGTCATCGTGAAAAACGGCTGCCTCATAATGTTCATTTTTCTTTTAAAGGCATCAGCGGCGAAGAACTTGTCAGCGCCCTGGACCTCTCCGGAGTGTCCGTGTCCATGGGGTCGGCCTGTACATGGGGAAGATTGGAACCCTCGCATGTGCTAAAAGCCATAGGTTTAGATGATCCCACGGCCCTGGGATCTTTAAGGATCACCATGGGACGCTGGACCGTGCCCGAGGACATTGCCTATTTTCTGGAACAATTGAAATTAAAGGTCAATGAATTAAGGAAAACCAGGTAAGCATGCAAGAACGCATTATCCAATTTTTGAAGGAGACGGACGGCTATATTTCCGGTGAGGAAATAAGCGTACGTTTGAAGATATCCCGCGCCGCCATCTGGAAGCACATGCAGGAATTGCGCTCTTTAGGTTATGAGATCGCCGCTGTCCCGCATTTGGGCTACCAGCTGGTGACGTCTCCCGATATACTCCTGGGGCCCGAGATCCAAGCCGGACTTGATACCAGGATCATCGGTAAAAAAACCATTGTCATGGAAACGGTCAACTCCACGATGGATGAAGCTTTTCGATTGGGGAATGAAAATTGCCAGGAAGGGACCGTGGTTTGCGCAGAGTCCCAGTCCAAAGGCCGCGGACGTCTGGGCCGCAGCTGGGTCTCGCCTAAGGGCAAGGGGGTCTATTTTTCATTTGTGCTGCGGCCCAACTTGCCTCTTAATCAATTGGCCCAATTGACCTTGATGTCAGCCGTGGCCCTGGCAGAAGCCATTGAAGAGGTGAGCAACATTCAAGTTGCCATCAAGTGGCCCAATGATATCCTTTTTGGTCCTCATAAACTGGCAGGTATCCTGACGGAACTGCGCGCGGAATCCGACCAGGTTAAATTTATCGTTATCGGCATCGGCCTTAATGTCAACGCATCGCTTCATCAGTTAGTGCCAGGGGCAAGTTCTTTAAAGATCGCCGCAGGGCAGAGCTTTGACCGCATCCAGGTTTTTCAGGCCATCTTACGTTCTCTGGACAGGTGGTATTTAAAACTTTTAGATCATGGATTTCCCGAGGTCATGGAAGCATGGAAGAAGCGCAGCGCCACGCTCAATAAACGGGTCAGGATCATTGATCCTGCAGGGACCATTGAAGGACAGGCTGTCGACCTGGATGAAGACGGCGCCTTATTGGTCCGCAAGGACAATGGCCTTATCGTGAAGAAATCCGCAGGGGATGTTTTTTTATTAAGATGAAAACAGATCATTTACAGAAAGAACTGCAGGAATTGGAAGTTTCGGGATTACGGCGGTCCTTGAAGATGCTCCATTCTCCCCAGGACAGGGAAATTATCTTAGAGAATAAAAGGGTGTTGAATTTTTCCTCCAATGATTATCTTGGCCTGGCGAATGACAGCCGTATCAAGAAAGCGGCGTCGGAGGCCATAGAAGAATATGGCTTTGGCTCCGGCGCTTCACGGTTGATCTGCGGCAACATGCTCCCCCATCAGCAGCTTGAAGAGGACCTGGCCAGGCTCAAAAATACCGAGGCTGCCCTGGTTTATTCCAGCGGATATATGGCCAATACAGGAATAATCCCGGCGCTGATGGACCGGCATGGGGTGGTGCTTAGCGATAAATTGAACCATGCTTCCATTATCGACGGCATCATTTTAAGCCGGGCCCAATTGGTGCGTTATCCGCATACGGATATGGCGGCTTTGGCAAATATATTGAAGGACATTCCTGCCGCCCGGCAGAAACTGATCGTTACAGACAGTGTTTTCAGCATGGACGGGGACAGGGCCCCGCTTAAGGAGATCGTTGATCTGGCTAAACGTTATGAAGCCATGGTCATGGTGGATGAGGCGCACGCTTTTGGCGTTCTTGGCCCCAAGGGCGGCGGATGGGTGGAAGAACTTGGGCTCGGGGACCAAGTGGACATTCAGATGGGCACTCTTTCCAAGGCCGCGGGATGCTTCGGCGCCTATGTTTGCGGGACAAAGATATTAAGGGACCATTTGATCAATAAAAGCCGCAGTTTTATTTATACGACAGCAATGCCGCCGGCACTGGCCCAGGCCGCGCGGATGGCGCTGCAAATCATCCTCGAGGATGCCCCGCGCCGCCGGCGTTTGCAGGAAAATGCGGATCACCTGCGTTGCGGGCTTAAGAACGCGGGTTTTGACACGATGAATTCCACGACACCCATCATCCCGGTCCTGGTCAAGGACAACGTACAGGTGGCGGGCGCGCCTACCACCGCG
>CAZFON010000251.1:0-3200 GCA_964520185.1 uncultured Planctomycetales bacterium
TGCGCACGCATTCCTTAAGATCCAAAATGAAGATCTTCCCATCGCCGGTCTTGCCGGTCTTGGCGCCTTTTAAGATGGCCTTGACGGTCGGTTCCACGAAGTTTTCGTTCACCGCGATCTCCAGACGGACCTTTCTTAAGAGGTTCCCGGTTTCTTTGACCCCGCGGTAAAATTCTGTAACACCCTTTTGCCTGCCATGGCCAAGCACTTCGCTGACAGTGATGAGATTTACATCTGCAGCGTATAAGGCTTGTTTGACCTCTTCCAGGCGATAGGGTTGAATAATGGCTACAATGAGTTTCATAGTTTCCTCTCCTTATTCAAGAACAGTATAGGCATGTTCGCGATGCTGAGCCAGGTCAAGGCCCATGGTCTCTTCCTGCTCACCGATACGCACAACCAAAAAGACATTGATCAATTTGTAGATGACATAGGTGACGATGATGGTATAGGCTGTGGCAACCAGTACACCTGTCAACTGCACGATAAAGAAATGCAGGTTACCGAACAGTAATCCGTCAGCGCCCTGAGGGTTGACGGCTTTTGAAGCAAAGATCCCCACACACAGGGTCCCTAAAATTCCACCCACGCCATGCACGCCGAAAACATCCAGGGAATCATCATAGCCGAACCTGGATTTTACAACGGCCACGGCGATAAAACAGAAGATACTGGCCAGGGTGCCTATGATCAAGGAAGAGCCTATGCTGACATAGCCTGCCCCCGGAGTGATGGTGGCAAGGCCGGCTATACAGCCGGTGACGATCCCAAAGACTGTCGGCCTGCCGTTGCGGACCCATTCCAACAAGGACCAGGTAATGCCTGCAGCAGCGGCAGATGTATTGGTGGTGAGAAAAGCATTGACTGCAATGGCATTGACAGCCAGTGCGCTGCCGGCATTGAAACCAAACCAGCCGAACCATAATAAACCTGTGCCTAACACGACCAAGGGCAGATTATGGGGTGCCGGGACATGGAAAAGGTTCTTGCGTTTGCCTATGACAATGGTGGCAACCAAAGCTCCGACACCGGCAGTGGTATGCACCACAATGCCTCCGGCAAAATCCAGGACGCCTAATTGCTTAAGCCACCCA
Organism: uncultured Planctomycetales bacterium; assembly: GCA_964520185.1. GTDB lineage: Bacteria > Omnitrophota > Gorgyraeia > Zapsychrales > Fredricksoniimonadaceae > JABDGZ01. The sequence goes on from CAZFON010000251.1 coordinate 1,095, forward strand.
CCGCTTCCCCATACCCAGTGGCAGATAGGCGCATAGACAAAGGTGGCCCAGAGCAGGGTGAAGATGAGGTATGCAGAGAATTTCATCCGCTCTGCAAAGGCGCCGATGATCAAGGCCGGAGTAATAACGGCAAACATGGCCTGAAAGATCATAAAAACCCTGTGGGGGATGGTGGAGGAATAGTCAGGCATGGGGTCAAAACCAACGCCGTTTAATCCCAGCCAGCCCAAACCGCCCCAGAAGCCATTATTAGGAAAAAAGCAAAGGCTGTAGCCTATGATGATCCACCATACATTTAAGACGCACATGGAGGCAAAGCATTGCATGAGGATGCTTAGGATGTTTTTCCTGCGGACCATCCCTCCATAGAACAAGGCCAGGCCTGGTGTCATCAGCATGACTAAAGCAGCGGACATCAATACAAAGACAGTATCAGCAGCGTTTACAGTTGAGACGTTCATTTTTTCTCCTTCGGAAATTACAAAGTAATATAAAAATATTGGACTTTAATTAAGTCTCTCTATGGAAACTTAACTAGACGTAGAGATGCAACGACGCATCCCCTTAATCAGATACGCCAATGCATCCGAAAGGAAGCTGTATCAAGTACGTCAATGCACTTGAAGAAGGAATTTAGATGATGCAGTTACTCTAAAATCATATACAAAACCGATCCGGATTTCTATACGTAAAATTACGTACCAAAGGGCTTTGAACATATTTAGTTAAGTACTTAACAGTTAATATATTGACAAATTAGGCCACACGCTATAAACTTTAAGTAAGAAAGGCCGCTTCTCTGAAATAAAATTAAGGTAGCGGTCTTCCTAGAAGATAAATTTATTAAGATTGCGGAAGGGGGGCTGTCATGGCCATCCAAAATAAAGATTACCGTGGTGAATATTATTTAAGCGATCTTAAGAAAAGCGGGGCTAAATACCCGTCCTTTCATTGGCCTTCGGTAGAGATGTTGTTGAATTTGGCCTATACCTATGATGTCCTTTCCGGTGATCTGTCGGGCAGGGTCACGCCTTACAAGATCACCAGGGCGGGTTTTAATGTGCTGAGGATCTTAAGCCGCAGTCCTTCCAAAGCATGTAAGCAGAATGAGATCAGCCGGCTGATGCTGGTCAGCCGTGCCAATATCACTGGGTTGGTGGACAGCCTTCACCGTCGATGCCTGGTGGAACGCATTGATGATCCCCATGACCGCAGGGTCAACTTGATCAAGATATTTCCTAAGGGAGAAAAGCTGTTAGATGATCTGCTGCCGGGATATTATAAATACATTCACGAGATTTGTTCGGTTTTTACACCGCGGGAAAAGAAGATCCTGAATGATCTATTGACTAAAATTAGGAACAGGACAAATGAGATCAAAAGTTAGTCTATATATTGTTCTTGGGATGATCTTAATGGTATTTGCCGGTCATCAAGCGTTGGCCGTTGAGATCAACGAGCAGGGCATGAGCATGGACTTGGGCCTTCAGCAGGCGATTGATGATGCCAAGCACAACAATCTCCTGCTAAAGATCGCCAAACAACGCATCGAAGAAGCCAAAGGCCGCCGGTGGCAGGGTGATTCTGATCTATTGCCTCATCTTTCCTTTGGCTTATCCCAAGGCAGGGTCTTTTGGGATAATTTTGCTTCTCAAGGTATCCCTGCATTTGGGGTCATCGGGCCGTTTAATTCATTTGATGCCCGTTTTCAGCTTACCCAGCGGATCTTTGATTTGAGCGCCATTTCCAAGTTACAAGCAGCCAATCAGGATGTGGCGATCGCCCATTTTGAAGAAGAACTTGCCCAACAGCAGGTGATGACGGCCGCAGTTATGGCGTATTTGGATGTTTTGCAGGCTCAACAGCAACTACAGGCAGTGAGAGAAGATGTGCGCCTGGCCCAGCACTTGATGAAATTAGCTGAGCATCAATTGAGCGTCGGCGTCGTGACCAACTTGGACCTTATCAGGGCCAAGACGCGCCTGGCACAGCATCAGGCAAGAGAGCAGGAGGGTATACAAAGATTAAACACGGCCTCCCTTAATTTAAAACGTATCTGCGGCCTGCCTTTGGGAAGTGAGATCCATCCAAGCGATACCTTGCAGT
>CAZFON010000252.1:0-3196 GCA_964520185.1 uncultured Planctomycetales bacterium
ACTTCGGTGTCTTAAGTAAGTCAGGGCTGAACTGGCAGGACTTCGGCGTGCTTTCCAAGACAGGGATCAACTGGCAGGACTTCGGCGTGCTTTCCAAGACAGGGATCAACTGGAATGACTTCGGTGTCTTAAGTAAGTCAGGGCTGAACTGGCAGGACTTCGGCGTGCTTTCCAAGACAGGGATCAACTGGCAGGACTTCGGCGTGCTTTCCAAGACAGGGATCAACTGGAATGACTTCGGTGTCTTAAGTAAGTCAGGGCTGAACTGGCAGGACTTCGGCGTGCTTTCTAAGACGGGGATCAATTGGCAGGACTTCGGCGTGCTTTCTAAGACGGGGATCAATTGGCAGGACCTTGGGATCATGAGCAAGATAAGCGTTAACTGGTATGACTTGGGTGTATTGACCAAAACAGGACTTAATTGGAATGATCTTTATGTGATGGGCCGTACCGGGATTAATTGGAATGATTTCGGCGTGTTGACCAAGGCAGGGATCAACTGGAATGATTTCGGCGTGTTGGCCAAAACAGGCCTTAATTGGCAGGATTTTGGTGTGTTATCGAAGATAGGTGTCAACTGGCAAGACCTTGGTGTTATGGGTAAGGCTGGTATCAATTGGAGTGATTTTGCGGCTTTGCATAAGGCAGGTATTAATTGGAATGATCTTTATGTGATGGGTCGCACTGGAATTAATTGGAATGATTTCGGCACGTTAACAAAGGCAGGGATCAATTGGCAGGATTTCGGAGTTCTTGCCAAGACAGGCGTCAATTGGAATGATATTTATGTGGTAAGCCGCACCGGAATTAATTGGAATGATTTCGGTGTGCTGACAAAGACCGGGATCAATTGGAATGATTTGCAAGTGGTTTCCCGTACAGGGGTCAATTGGCAGGACTTCGGCGTGCTATCGAAGACGGGTATCAACTGGAATGATTTCGGCGTGTTAACAAAGACAGGCATCAATTGGAACGATCTATATATGGTAAGCCGCGCCGGAATTAATTGGAATGATTTGCAAGTGGTTTCCCGTACAGGGATCAACTGGAATGATTTCGGCGTGCTGACAAAGACCGGGATCAATTGGAATGATTTGCAAGTGGTTTCCCGTGCAGGGGTCAATTGGCAGGACTTCGGCATGCTTTCCAAGACAGGGATCAATTGGTATGACTTTGGTGTCTTAACTAAATCAGGACTGAATTGGCAGGATTTCGGCGTGTTGGCAAAGACGGGGATCAATTGGCAGGACTTCGGCGTGCTATCGAAGATAGGGGTCAATTGGCAAGACCTTGGGACCCTGAGCAAGGCAGGCATTAATTGGAACGATTTTGCAGTTTTACATAAGGCTGGCATCAATTGGAATGATTTGTACGTGATGTCCCGCACAGGTATCAACTGGAATGATTTCGGTGCATTGACCAAGACCGGACTTAATTGGCAGGACTTTGGCGTTTTAAGTAAAACAGGGGTCAACTGGAACGATTTATTCGCAGTAAGCCATTCGGGGATCAACTGGAATGATTTCGGCGTCCTTACTAAGGTAGGGGTCAACTGGAACGATTTCGGCGTGCTGGGCAAGGCAGGAATTAATTGGAATGATTTCGGGGTGCTCTCAAAGTCTGGACTGAATTGGCAGGATCTTGGAGTCATGGCTCGTACCGGGATCAATTGGTATGATTTCGGCGTCTTGTCTAAGACAGGCCTTAACTGGCAGGACCTTGGCGTACTGTCAAAGATAGGGGTCAATTGGTTGGACTTTGGTGCGCTCTCAAAGATAGGGGTCAACTGGCAAGACTTTGGGGTCATAAGCAAAATAGGGATCAATTGGTATGATTTCGGCGTGCTGACCAAGACCGGCATCAATTGGAATGATTTCCAAATATTGTCCCGCACAGGCATCAACTGGCAGGATTTCGGGGTGATCGGCAAAATAGGCATTAATTGGAATGATTTCGGCGTGCTGACAAAGGCAGGCATTAATTGGAATGATTTTGGCGTGCTATCCAAGACGGGCCTGAATTGGCAGGACGTTGGTGTGTTGACAAAGAGCGGGATCAACTGGAACGATTTTGGTAGTCTTACCAAGGCAGGGATCAATTGGCAGGATTTCGGTGTGTTAAGCAAGACTGGGCTTAATTGGCAGGACTTCGGTGTGTTAAGTAAGACCGGGCTTAATTGGCAGGACCTTGGCGTGATGACCAAGGTAGGCGTCAATTGGCAGGATTTTGGCGTGCTCGCAAAGATAGGGGTCAACTGGCAGGATCTTGGGGTCATGAGCAGGATAGGTATCAATTGGAACGATTTTGCAGTTTTACATAAGGCAGGCATTAATTGGAATGATCTGTTTGTGGTGTCCCGTGCCGGGATCAACTGGCAGGATTTCGGGGTGATCAGCAAAACAGGCATTAATTGGAATGATTTTGGCGTACTCACTAAGACCGGCATCAACTGGAATGATCTGTATGTAGTATCCCGTACAGGGATCAACTGGAACGATTTTGGCGTCTTGACCAAAATAGGGATCAACTGGCTTGATTTCGGCGTCTTGACCAAGGCCGGACTTAATTGGAATGATCTTTATGTGTTGGGCCGTACTGGAATTAATTGGAATGATTTTGGAGTTTTAACCAAAGCAGGGATCAATTGGAATGACCTGGGAGTTCTTACCAAGACCGGGCTTAATTGGAATGATCTATATGTAATGGGTCGAACGGGTATCAATTGGCAGGATTTCGGCACCCTTACTAAGGTAGGGATCAATTGGAACGATTTTGGTGTGTTGAGTAAGACAGGGCTCAATTGGAATGATTTTGGTGTGTTGAGTAAGGCAGGGCTCAACTGGCAGGACCTCAGCGTGCTGGGGAAAATAGGCATCAATTGGTACGATTTTGGCATCCTCACAAAGGTAGGCATCAATTGGAATGACTTCGGGGCCCTTAGCAAAACGGGACTTAATTGGCAGGACTTCGGGACCTTGACCAAGATAGGCATTAATTGGCAGGATTTCGGCGTTTTGACAAAAATGGGCATTAATTGGAATGATTTGTATGTCGTGAGCCGAACAGGGATCAACTGGCAGGACTTTGGCGTGTTAAGCAAGACAGGGATCAACTGGTATGATTTCGGGGCTCTGACCAAGACAGGGATCAATTGGCAGGATTTCGGCGTGTTAGGCAAGACCGGGATCAATTGGCA
>CAZFON010000253.1:0-3188 GCA_964520185.1 uncultured Planctomycetales bacterium
GGTACATTTTTCTATCAAAATTTATTAGAAAAATGTACCTGTCACCTTTATTTTGCCTGCGCAAGCATGTCTTCTGCGTGGGAGATGGATATTTTGGTGGTGTTGGTGCCGCTCATCATCTGGGCGATCTCTTCGACCCTGGCTTTGCCTTCCAGAAGGGTGCAAATAGTGATGGCGCGGCCGGCTTTGACTGATTTGGATACCTTTAGATGACGGTCGGCAAAGGAGGCGATCTGGGGCAAGTGGGTGATAAGAATGACCTGGCGGCACCGGGAAAGCTCTTTTAACTTTTTGCCGGTGATGGTCCCGAGCCTACCGCCGATCTGGGCATCGATCTCATCAAAGATAAGTACAGGGATCGGGTCAACCTTGATCAGGGCTTTTTTAAGGGCCAGCATCAGGCGCGCGGCTTCTCCAGAGGAGACGATCTGGGCCAACGGCTTTAAATCTTCGCCGGCGTTGGGGCTGATGTAGAAGACAACCTTGTCATGGCCATCGGCATTAAAAGGTATTTTTTCGAAACGCACTTCAAATTTGACATGAAGGATGCCCAGTTCCTTTAATTCGCTTTCAATGGTGGCTTTCAGGTCCTCGGCAGCTTTTTGGCGGGACTTGGACATTTTTTGGGCAATGGAGGCCAGTTCTTTTTCCTGGGCCTTTAGCTGCCCGCGCAGTTGTTGGTCATTGTGCTCAAAATCTTTGATGAGATCGAGTTTCCCTTTGGCATCCTCGTAGAATTCTTGGGCCTCTTCCAGGGTAGGGCCGTATTTGCGTTTGATGTCTTCATAAGCATCGCACTGGTCATGGATGCGTTGCGCGGTTTGACCATCAAAGTTAAGGCCATCGGCATAATCTTTTAAATGGCTTATCAGTTCATTTGTCTCTTCTTGAATGCCGGATAATTGGTCCAGGAAGCCTGATGATTTTTCATCGATCTGAGCCAGGCCTTTTAGCGGAGAGAAAGCCTTGCGCAGCAAAGAATTGGCCCCCGTATCTTCATCATCCAATAATCCCAGCAGGTTTTGAATATGTTCATGCAGTTTTTCTGCGTTGTTCAGTTTGGTTTCTTCCTGGTGCAATTCCTCATACTTTTGGGTTGATAGCGCTACAGCTTCCAGTTCCTTGACCTGATGGGTCAATAGATCCAGGTCCCGTTGACGGGTTTGGGCCAGGGCCGTTAGATCATTAAGGTCTTTGCGTGTTTTTTCATAGACCTTAAAGGCTGCCATATATTCTTCCTTGATATTCTTGAAATTGACCAGTTGGTCGAGCATGACTAAATGCTGTTCTTCCGACAAAAGCATTTGATGGTCATGGGGACCGTGGAAGTCGATGAGGTGGTTGCCTAAATTTTTTAGCTGGCCGACAGTAACTGAGAGGCCATTGATCCTGATCTTACTGGGGCCTGTGATGTTGTGGGTACGTTGGATGATGATCGTATTTTCACCCTCAGCTAAGAATTCCTTGATGATCTCCCCTTCGCGCAATTTTTTGTCCGTGATCTCAAAAACCGCTTCGATAATACACGGGCTTTGCGGGTTTCTGATCGAAGAGGCATCAAGCCGTTCACCAAGGCTGGCGCGCAGGGCATCGATGAGGATGGATTTTCCGGCACCTGTTTCGCCAGTGAGGATATTGAAGCCATTGATAAATTCGATGGCAATCTCGTCAATGAGACCAAAATTACGGATAGTCAGTTGTGTCAACATGATTAAAATATTAACAAATAAAATGATAATTGAGAAGATATTTTGAAAAAGGTGACAGGTACATTTTTGTTTTAAGGATATTTAACCAAAAAATGTACCTGTCACCTTTTTCTATGTTACAATTCAACACGATGAACCTCGGTTATATTATCAAAATCACCCAGGAATTGGATCTCAAGGAAAAACAGGTCGCCACGACCGCGGGCCTTCTTGCCGAAGGATCAACGGTGCCTTTTATCGCCCGTTATAGGAAAGAAGCTACCGGCGGCCTGGATGAAGTGGCTATTACCGCCATCCGCGACCGGCTTATTCAATTACAGCAATTGGATGATCGAAGAAAAGCGGTCCTTGAGTCTATTGATAAACAAGGCAAGCTTACTGATGAATTGAAAGAAAAGATCAATGCTGTTGAGACCATGGCCGTCCTGGAAGACCTGTATCTTCCTTATAAACCGAAGCGCCGTACCCGTGCTACCATGGCCCGTGAAAAAGGCCTGGAGCCGTTAGCTCAGCTTATTTTTGAACAAAAATCAGGCGTTGATCCGAAGCTAGAGGCCGCAAAATATATTAATGAAGAGTTAAAGGTTGCTACAGTCGATGAAGCGCTTGCCGGGGCTCGTGACATCATTGCGGAATGGATCAATGAAGATGCCAAGGCCCGAGCCGCAGTCCGCCATCTATATATAGAGGAAGGCCTTTTTGATTCCAAGGTCATTAAAGCTAAGGAACAGGAAGGGGTCAAATATAAAGATTATTATAATTGGCAGGAACCTGTGAAGGGGGCTCCGTCCCACCGGGTTTTGGCCATGCGGCGCGGAGAAAAGGAAGAATTCCTGATGCTTCGTATCATAGTCCCTGAAGAAAAGGCCCTGACTATTTTACGAGAGATCTTTCTTAAAGTTGAAAAGTCCAATTTATGCGCCTCGCAAGTGGAAATGGCCATGGAAGATAGTTTTAAACGCCTGCTCTCCCTATCCATGGAAACCGAGGTGCGTCTTTTGACCAAGGAGTTGGCTGACGATGAGGCCATCAAGGTCTTTGCGGAAAATTTGAGGCAATTATTGATGGCGTCTCCCTTAGGGCAAAAGAGGGTGCTGGCCATTGATCCGGGGCTGCGCACCGGCTGCAAGGTGGTGTGCCTGGATGCCCAGGGTAAGTTATTGCACGATACCGCTATTTTTATCAGCCAATCCGAGGAGCAAAAAGAACAGGCGGTCAGGACTGTCAGAGACCTATGCAAGCAGCATAAGATCGAATGCATTGCCGTTGGCAATGGTACTGCCGGACGCGAGACGGAAAATTTTATAAGGTCCTTGAAGCTTGAGGGTATTCTGATAGTGATGGTCAATGAAAGCGGCGCCTCGATCTATTCGGCGTCCCCGGTGGCACGAGAGGAATTTGCTGATTACGATGTTACCGTGCGCGGATCGGTGTCCATTGGCCGCCGTCTGCAGGACCCATTGGCTGAATTGGTCAAGA
>CAZFON010000254.1:0-2398 GCA_964520185.1 uncultured Planctomycetales bacterium
ATCAACTGGAATGATTTCGGCGTATTAAGCAAGTCAGGTATCAATTGGAACGATTTGGCTGTAATGGGCAGGGTGGGCATTAATTGGTATGACATGAATGTGCTCACCCGCATTGGTATCAATTGGAATGATATGTATATCCTTGGTCATACCGGGATCAACTGGTTGGATATGGGGGTCTTGTCCAAGACGGGGATTAACTGGAATGATTTCGGGGTTTTAAGCAAGACCGGGATAAATTGGAATGATATATATGTGACAGGTCATATTGGTATCAACTGGCTGGATTTTGCGACCATGACCCGGACAGGGATCAATTGGAATGACTTGAGTCTGATGAGTCAGTTAGGCATCAATTGGAATGACATGAATGTGTTGACCCGTAACGGCATTAATTGGAACGATATTAACGTCTTGGCCCGTACAGGGATAAATTGGTACGATTTCGGGGTGTTGAGCAAGACCGGGATAAATTGGAATGACTTGGCGGTGATGGGGAAGATGGGCATCAACTGGTATGACATGAACGTGCTGACACGCAATGGGATCAATTGGAACGACATGAACGTGTTAACCCGTGCAGGGGTCAATTGGTATGACCTTCGAGTCATGACCAGGACCGGTGTAAATTGGAACGACATGAGGGCCTTGAGTACCGCCGGGGTCAACTGGGCGGAATTGGGAAGCCTTACAACTTCAGGCATTAATTGGAATGCCCTTGAGCTCTTTACCCAGGCCGGCGTCAACTGGGCCTATCTGGCGGTGCTAAGTTCATCGGGCATTAACTGGCAGGACTTCGGCACCTTTACTAACAGCGGCATCAATTGGTTTGACATGGCTTTGATGAGCAAGGTGGGCGTCAATTGGAATGACATGAATGTACTCACCCGCACAGGCGTCAATTGGAATGATTTTAGCGTGATGACCGGGACAGGCATCAACTGGAATGACGTATACGTCATGAGCCATACCGGCATCAATTGGAACGACTTCGGAGTTTTGCATAAGACAGGGGTCAACTGGGGTGACATAGAGGTCATGAGCAAGGTTGGCATCAATTGGTATGATTTTGATGTTGTGACACGCAACGGACTTAATTGGAATGACATGACTGTCATGTCCCGTACAGGCATCAACTGGAACGATTTCGGGGTCATGACCAAGACCGGTGTTAATTGGAATGATGTTTATGTCGTCGGCCATACGGGTATTAACTGGAATGATTTTGCCGTATTAAGCAAGACAGGCATCAATTGGAACGATTTGGGGGTCCTAAGTAAGACAGGTCTCAATTGGAATGATTTCGCGGTATTGGCCAAGACGGGTATCAACTGGTATGACCTGAACGTGTTGACCCGCACCGGGATCAACTGGAATGATATGTATGTCATGGGCCATACAGGGATCAATTGGAATGATTTCGGGGTACTGAGCAAAACAGGTATTAACTGGAATGATTTCGGGGTGTTGAGCAAAACAGGTATTAACTGGAATGATTTCGGGGTGTTGAGCAAGGCAGGGATCAACTGGAATGATCTGGCGGTGATGGGGAAAACCGGCATCAACTGGTATGACCTGAATGTGTTGACACGCAATGGCATCAATTGGAACGATCTGCAGGTCATGAGCAAGCTGGGCATCAATTGGTTCGACTTCGGCGTGTTGACAAAGACAGGGATCAACTGGAATGATTTGGGCGTGCTGGCCAAGACCGGTATTAATTGGAATGACATGTATCTGCTAGGTCATACCGGCATCAATTGGAACGATTTCGGCGTCATGAGCAAGGTCGGCATCAACTGGAATGACATGGGGGTTTTAACTAAAGCAGGGGTCAATTGGAACAACTTAACGCTCATGACAACCTCCGGCATCAACTGGTCTGAATTAGGAAGCCTCACCACCTCAGGTGTCAACTGGAACGCCCTGGAACTCTTTACCCAGGCCGGTGTCAACTGGTCTTATCTGGCGGTCCTTAGTTCGTCGGGGATCAACTGGCAGGATTTCGGGATCTTCACCAACAGCGGAATTAATTGGTATGACCTGAGTGTACTGAGTAAAACAGGCATCAATTGGAATGACCTTAACGTTCTTTCCCGTACAGGGATCAACTGGAATGATTTCGGGGTATTGAGTAAGACAGGGATCAACTGGAATGATTTTGGCGTTATGACAAAGACGGGCATCAACTGGAATGACTTGTATGTGCTGGGCCACACCGGCATCAACTGGAACGATCTGCAGATCATGAGCAATATAGGCATCAACTGGTATGACATGAATGCTTTGAGCCGCAACGGCATCAATTGGAACGACATCAATGTGATCTCCCGTACGGGCATCAACTGGAACGATTTCGGGGTCTTGAGCAAGACAGGCATCAACTGGCATGACTTGA
>CAZFON010000254.1:2408-3184 GCA_964520185.1 uncultured Planctomycetales bacterium
CATGGATGTTTTGAGCCGAACGGGTATCAATTGGAACGATCTGCGTGCCATGAGCACGTCGGGGGTCAACTGGTCGGAATTGGGAAGCCTCACCACCTCGGGCGTCAACTGGAATGCTTTGGAGCTCTTTACCCAGGCAGGCGTCAACTGGGCTTATCTGGCGGTCCTTAGTTCGTCGGGGATCAATTGGCAGGACTTCGGGACCTTTACCAACAGCGGCATCAATTGGTATGACCTGAGTGTGCTGAGTAAAACAGGCATCAACTGGAATGATATCTACGTATTAGGCCGTACGGGCATCAACTGGAATGATATTGGCGTCTTAAGCAAGACAGGGATTAACTGGAATGACTTTGCGACTTTGAGCCGGACTGGGATCAATTGGAACGACATGTATGTATTGGGCCATACGGGCATTAACTGGAACGATTTCGGGGTCTTGAGCAAGACAGGGATCAACTGGAATGATTTTGCAGTCTTGGCCAGTACGGGTATTAACTGGAATAATATCAATGTGGTGTCCCGCACGGGCATCAACTGGAACGATTTCGGGGTCTTGAGCAAGACAGGGATCAACTGGAACGATTTCGGAGTATTAAGCAAGGCAGGCATTAATTGGAATGATTTGGCTGTGATGGGCAAGACGGGGGTGAATTGGTATGACATGAACGTGCTGACGCGCAATGGGATCAATTGGAATGACATGGTTGTATTAAGCCGTACGGGCATCAACTGGAACGATTTCGGGGTCTTGAGCAAGACAGGGATCAACTGGA
>CAZFON010000255.1:0-3183 GCA_964520185.1 uncultured Planctomycetales bacterium
CGTGGCCAAGGCGGTCAAGGGCATGCGTCATAAAAACGGCACCGGGGCGGTCCTGGAGGCCTGTGTGGAGATCAACCGCCTGGAAAATGTCGGGGACGCCATGCGCGATGCCATGTTGCTGGAGCTTTTTGAATCCAAGACAGCCATTGAGATCATCAAATGGAAAGAAATTTACCAGGATGCGGAAACCGTCCTGGACATTTGCGAAGACGTGGCCAATGTTGTTGAATCCATTTTAGTCAAGCAAGCTTAAAGTCCATGCACGTTCCTTTAACGATCATTTTTCTCGTTTTTTTGGCGTTGGTGTTTGATTTTCTAAACGGCTTTCATGATTCCTGCAACGCCATTGCCACCATCGTCTCTACCAGGGTGTTGAGCCCGCGGTTGGCCGTTGCCTGGGCCGCTTTTTTCGAATTCAGCGCCTTTTTCTTCTTTGGTTTGCACGTGGCCAACACCATCGGCAAGGGCATCGTTGATATCCACATCGTTGACCAGACCTTTGTATTCGGCGCGCTGATCGGCGCCTGCGGCTGGGACCTTATCACCTGGTATTTTGGATTGCCCACCAGCTCTTCCCATGCCTTGATCGGCGGGATGATCGGCGCGGCACTCATGAAGGCGGGTCCTTCGGCCCTGTTGCTTCCCGGCATCACCAAGGTCATCATCTTCATTTTTATCGCCCCTTGCCTGGGGATGGTCTTAGGTTTCTGTTTTAGCCTGCTCGTTCATGTATTTTGCCGGAAATTCACCCCCCGTAAAGTCGATAATTTTTTCCGTAAAGGCCAATTGTTTTCCACCGCCCTTTATAGCATGGGCCATGGAGGCAATGACTCGCAGAAGACCATGGGGATCATCGCCAGCCTGCTTTTTAGCGCCGGGCTTTTGGGGCAAAAGTTTTATATCCCTTTTTGGGTGGTTTTTGCGTGTTATACGACCATCACCCTGGGGATCGTCTGCGGGGGATGGCGCATTGTCAAGACCATGGGCCAGAAGATCGTCAAGCTGCGGCCCGTGGATGGATTCTGCGCCGAGTCCGGTGCAGCCACCCTTCTTTATATTACTTCAATGCTTGGGATCCCTGTCAGCACGACCCATACCATCACCGGCGGTATCATAGGAGTGGGGTCATTGAAGCGTTTCAGCGCGGTCAAATGGGGGGTGGCCGGTCGTATCGTGTGGGCCTGGATATTTACTATACCCTGTGCCGCGATCATTTCTGTCATTGCCTATTCGGCAGCTCATTTTTTTAGATTTTTTTGATGGCTAAAAGAATCCTTATTCTCATTGCCTTTGTGGTGGTTGTTTTTTCCCCCTGTCTCCAGGGTGAATTCATCAGCCTGGACGACGATACTCATATTACCGCGAATCCGCTCGTCGCGGACTTGTCCGGGAGTTCCTTAAAGCAGATCTTTACCCAAACAGTCAATAAAACTTACATTCCTTTGACCACCCTGACTTTTGCCGTTGAAAAACATTTTTTCGGCTTTAATCCTTATGTTTTTCATTTGGATAATCTTTTGCTGTATGTCCTGGTTGTGCTATTGGTGTTCCTGCTGGCCCATCGCATGGGATTTTCTTTAGAGACGGCTTTTTGGGCGGCCCTTATTTTTGCCATTCATCCCATGAAGGCTGAATCGGTGGCCTGGGCCACGGAACGCAAGGACGTTTTGTACGCTATATTTTATCTTTTGGCATTGCATCAATACTGGTCGTACCTGAAGACCCAATCGATCAAATATTATCTGGCAACGTTTGTTTTGGGGGCCTTGAGTATGCTGGCCAAACCAATGGCCGTCAGCTTACCGTTGATATTATTTGTTTTTGACTGGTTTTATGGCCGCCGTTTAAGTAAGCGGGTCTTATTGGAGAAGGGACCTATTTTTGTTTATATCATAGGATTTGCCTGGATGACATACGCATTGAATATGCATGACCCTTTTGGGTATATGTTTCCCAAAGGGATCCTGGTCTGGATCTGGTCATTGTCTTTTTATATATGTAAATTTTTGTTCCCTTTTCAGGTTTTTCCTTATTATGTGCTGCCCCGACCGGTAAGTCTTTTTTATTGGCCTTACTTTTTATCACTATTCTTGGACTTAGGCCTGGTCTGGCTCCTGGTGCGTTACCGGGGGCATAAATTGTTTGTTTTTGCCTTTTTGTATTTCTTTTGTTCCATTTTCTTTTTATTCCATTTTGACGAGAGGAATTTTAATGTGGTCGCGGACCGCTTTATGTTTTTGCCGGGGATGGGTATCTGTTTCTTTGTAGGCTCCTGGGTGAGCCAACGCATCAAATCCAGGGGCAAGATGATCATTTTTTATTTTATTTTGGTATTAATGGGGATAAGGACAAATTTACAATGCCAGATGTGGCATGACTCCATCAATTTTTGGAGCGGGATCATTGAGACCCATCCTAATATGCGGGCCTATAACAATCGCGGGGTCGCCTATTTCCAGAAAAAGCAGGATGATCTGGCTTTGAAAGATTTTAATATGGCCATTGCCCTGGACCCTAAAGCTTTGAAGCCGTATAACAACAGGGGACATATTTATTATCTCAGGTATCAGGACAAAAAAGCCATGGCTGATTTTAACAAGGCCATATCCATGTATCCGGACTATGCAGGAACCTACCTTAACCGCTCCCTTCTTGAGAAGGGCCACCAACAATATCATGGGGCCCTGCAAGACGCGCTTAAGGCCAAGCAATTAGGTTGGCCTGTTGAAGATGCTTATATCCAAAGCCTGCAGCAACAAATCAAATAGTTTGACAATTAATCAAACTAGTGTTATCATTACATCAAATATTAAAAGGGAGGCAGGTATGAGAAATTTTAAAGCGTTATTGACCTTATTATTTTTTAGTACGTGGGGGGCCAATAATGCCTTTGCCACAACAGACTCACAAATACTGGTCATGTCCAGGCAGCTCTACGCCATTGCCCAGGACTTGACCACGGGTTTGTTCCCAACGGCCATTTTGCTCATCGCCATTGGCATGTGGGGAGTGGTCAATGTTTTTGGCAAAGGTGTCGGCGAAGGCATCCATCAATGATATTGACGTTCAGTCCGTCGACGCAGGAGATTATATGCCCCGTATCGGTTTCTATTATCCTCAAGACAAGGCGGACGCTATTGGTGTGGGATTACCTCCGGACAAGATCGATAACAATGCAAGCAG
>CAZFON010000256.1:0-3178 GCA_964520185.1 uncultured Planctomycetales bacterium
ATATGGTCGTTATATTCCTGAAAAATTGCGTCAGCTTTCATATGGCTTTCTAACTTTTAATGATCTGAGTCCCGACCCCTTGATCTGTAAAGAATTCCAAAAGAAGCGCATGCGGCATGCGCGCATCCACAATGTGGGTCTTGTTCACTCCACCGCCCTTCAGGGCTTCCACACAGGAAGTGACCTTGGGGATCATGCCTCCAACGATCACGCTACTTTTGATCAACTCATCCACCTGCGCCAAGGTAAGGGTCGACATCAGGGTACTTATGTCTTTCAAATCACGCATCACGCCGGGCACATCGGTCAAAAGCACCAGTTTTTCCGCCTTCATGGAATTGGCAATGGCTGCAGCCACTTCATCTGCATTGACATTATGAGGCACTTTATCCGTCGTCATTCCCATCGGTGAAACAACGGCGATCTGGCCTTTGCTCAAATGCGCCTCCAAATGTTCCTTATTAACAGAAGTGATCGTCCCCACAAACCCCAAGTCCCGGGCAGCTTTTTTCTTTTTAACAAAAATAATATTTTCCTGGCCCCGCAGGCCTGTCACATCGCCTTTAAGGAACTTGATCTCATCGACAATTTGGCCATTGAGCTTTTCCAGCTCCTCACCCACAATCTGAAGGGTCTCCTTGTCCGTCACCCGGATACCGTCGACAAATTCGTTCTTAAGCCCTTTTTCCTTCATACGCGCGGAAATATGGGGGCCTCCGCCGTGCACGATGATGATGCGGATGCCCACGTAACTTAAAAAAACAATGTCCTGCAAAACATGATGACGGATCTTTGGATCATCCAGGATACTGCCGCCATATTTAATAACAAAGATCTTGCGTCGAAAAGCATTAATATAAGGGATGGCTTCGATCAAAATTGAAGCTTTTTTAACAAACTGCTCCATTAGTTGTACTCTCCATTGATCCGCACGTACTCATAAGAAAAATCACAGCTGTAAACCGTGGCTCCGGCGTGGCCTATGGACAACTCAACGGTCATGGCAATTTCCTTTTTGTCAAATGGCGAAAAGGTGATGTTCATGTTGTACTCATTGATCTTAAGGATGCCCAGGGAACCGACAGCGGCCCCGACCCTTCCCCAGTTGGGGTTGCTGCCAAAAGCCGCGGTCTTGACAAGAGCGGAGTTGGCAATGGCTTTGGCGATCTTGCGGGCCTGCGCCTCCGTGGCGGCTCCCTTGACATGGATGGTCAAAAATTTGGTCGCCCCCTCCCCGTCATAGACGATCTTCTTGGCTAGATCAATGCAAACAAATTCCAGCGCGTCATAAAATCTCTTAAAATCATGTCCTTCGCCGGTGATCTTTTTATTGCCTGCCAGGCCATTGGCCTGGAGTGTCACCATATCATTGGTGCTCATGCAACCGTCCACAGTGATGCTGTTAAAGGAACGTTCTGTGGCACGCTTTAAAGCCACTTTCAACATCTGGTGGGATATGGCCGCATCCGTCGTAATGAATCCAAGCATGGTGGAAATATTGGGCTCGATCATGCCTGAACCTTTGGCACAGCCGCCGATTGTCACCTTGGCCTCCCCGAGCTTGATCTGAAGGGCGATCTCTTTGAGCTTCAGGTCCGTGGTCATGATCGCACGGGCAAATTTATTTGCGCCCTTTGGACTTAACCCTTTGAGCAAAACCGGCAGCGCATGGATGATTTTATTGTACGGCAATGGCTTGCCGATGATCCCTGTTGATGTCACTAAAACATCCTTAGGGCTTACCCCCAAGAGTTTCGCCACGCCTTCCGTCGTTCCTTGTGCATATTTCAGGCCTGTTTGGCCGGTATAGCAGTTGGCATTGCCGGAATTGACCAAGACCGCCCGGCCCACCCCTTTTTTAATGTGCTGCATGCTCACCATGAGCGGCGCAGCCTTGATCGAATTCTTGGTAAAAACACCGACCGTGACAGCCGGGACGTCGGATACAATGATACCCAGATCCGGCTTGCCGGAACGCTTGATCCCCGAGGCCATGCCATTGGCTAAGAAACCTTTAGGGGAAGTGACCCCGCCTTTGATAATCTTCATAACAACCCCTCGGTTTCGTTAAAACCTAACATGATGTTCATATTTTGTACCGCCTGTCCTGCCGCTCCTTTGACCAGATTATCAATGGCGGATGTAACCACTACCATTTTCCTGTCAGAACTCACAGCCAGGCCTATGTCACAAAAATTTGTATGCGCAACATTCTTAATCTCAGGCTGAGCCCCCAGCGGATGAACGCGCACAAAAGGCTCCATCTTATAAAACTTCTTGTACAAGTTATGGACCTGATTTAACGTCATTCCTTCTTTTAAATGCACATACATGGTATTTAAAATTCCCCTTTTGATCGGCAGCAAATGCGCCACAAAATGGATGCGTGTGGTCCGGCCTGCCAATTGGCTTAAGGTTTGCTCGATTTCCGGCGCATGCTGATGGCTCAAAACCTTATAGGCTTTAAAATTTTCAGCTGATTCGGTCAAAAGCAAGCCAACAGCAAGCTTACGCCCTGCGCCGGATGTCCCTGATTTGGCATCCACCACGATGGATTGAATGTCCCGGCGGATAGAAATAAGGGGTGCCAGACCCAAAATTGCTGCCGTTGGATAACAACCGGGATTTGCCACGAAACCGGCCCCTTTTATTTTCTGACGAAAGAGTTCCGGCAGACCGTAAATAGCCTTATCTAAATTCTTGGCATCAGCGTGCTTATGCCCATACCAGGATTCATAGACCTTTGCGCTTTTAAACCGGTAATCCGCACTAAGGTCAATGACCTTGAGCCCGGCTTTTAATAATTTCGGTGCCACGTTCATGGATTCAGTATGCGGCAAAGCCAGAAAAACAAGATCGCATTTTTCAATGGCTTTCTTGATATCAAACTTTTGGCAAACCATGGTCGTGCGGTTTAGGAACTCCGGATAAATCTCCGCCATGGGCCCTTGAGTATTATTGGCCGCCACATAGGTCAGCCGAATACCAGGATGATCGAGCCCCAGAGCAAAGACCTCTCGGCCGGTATAACCGCTGACACCCAGAATACCTACTCGGACAGTTTTCATTGGATAACTTAACTCTTTTAGCTTCATAGACTTCCCGTCGATAAAGTGAATTCGTTTATAATAAATAAAAAAGCCCATCTCGTCAACGTATTTCGAAGGGAGATGGGCTT
>CAZFON010000257.1:0-3152 GCA_964520185.1 uncultured Planctomycetales bacterium
ATACGGCTTTGAATGATGCTCTCGGTCTAGATCAATTTTTTCTGCATGGCATCTTTATCGTCGGTCAGGCGCGCGATGGTCTTTTCAAGATCGAGCTTCGTGGCATTCAATCCCCTGATCTGGGAGAACAATTCCAGATTTTCCGCTTTAAGCCTGTCTGCGCGGTCATTGACCGCTTTCTGGTCATTGCGCGAGCGGGCCAGGTCAACAGCCAGGTTATCAGCCAGGTCCTGGCCGTATTTGATCTTCTGGACAATTTCGTCCTTCTCATTGCTGAGTTGCTTGATCTGTGTTTGCAGATCTGTGTTCTGCTTCTTTAAGCCAACCACCTGCAGCGCAGCCTGGTCCAGATCGGATTTTTCTTTTTGAACTTCCATCTGCAAGGCGGCCTTCTGTTTTAAAACCGCGGCCCAATACTGGTCCGGGGTTGAGGCGCCGCTCGGTGGGACTAAATTAGCATTGAGATCTTCCGCTGCCGGTGTGGCGGGTGCCGGCACGGTCTTGACGATCACACGGTCCTTATAAACGATCTTCACCGGAGGATTCTTCAATTTTTCCGCCAGCTGGTCACGTTCGCGGGTAATGGTATCCGTCCGGCCTTTCCAATCATCCCGGTCGGCATTCGCCTGGCTCAACTGGGCCTGTAGATCGTCGGACTTGTGTTTCAGATCATCAAAGGAGCTTTGCAACAGGGTCTTTTCCTGTTGGGCCTGGGAAATTTTGGCGTTGAGATCATTGGCGGTATCCTGCAGTTTCTTGACCTGGGTGGTCAGGTCCGCCATCTTGTTCTGGTCGTCGATGATTTCGCTGTGCAACTTTTGGTTCTGTCCCTGCATGGTCTGCTTCTGCATCAGGGCCATGACTGCCACCGCCGCACTGATGGCTACCAACACTCCCAGGATCCAAACACTGACGCGCACCGCTATAGACATAAAGTCTCTCCGAAAGAAGGGGCTACAATTTAATTGATATTATACAAAATATAACAAAGTATGCCCCAACACAAGAAAATTTAAAACAATTTTGTCTTATCCTTATTTATTCATAACGGATATGGTCGAGATAAAAAACGCACGAGGAAGGATTGTCGTCCACATTGGCGATCCAGGCAAACCCCCCGCTGATAGAGCTCAGATCTTTGCCGCGTAAATCGATCTCATATTGTTTCCATTGCTTGGAAAGGATCACCGGTCCGATGGAGGCCGTGTCCGAATCAGGATAATCCCGGCCCTGACCAATGCCGCCGATCCTGAATTCGGCGATGTTTTCTCCCCCGTTCTCGCCGCGGGCCCAGAACACGAGCTTCCTTGCGCCTGTCAAATTATAGCCGCCCTTCCTGTCACCCCAGTTGTCCGCCGGATGCAGCCAATAGATCCCGGCCCAATGCCGGCCCCTGAGGGAACATGCGATATCATATTGGAGTTTAATGCAGGTCTTATCAAAATGGCAATTATCTTTCCAGGCATCGTTCATCTTCAGGCACTCGCCGGTGGGCATGTACCCGGAGGGAACAAAACGGCTAAGCGATCCCTTGTTTTCGTAAACGATAAAAGGTTGAAAAGCCTTGGACGGCTCGTCTCCGGGAACATCGCTGTTTTGAGCAAAGGCCGCCCAGGGAAAAAGAAAAAAACACATCAAAAAACATCTGCCTGGCTTCATAAAGGCTTTCTGAATTTAGGGAAAATAGGGGAAGAATTTTAAAGCAAAGCGGTAAGTGGCAGGAACCCTACCACTTACCGCTTAAAACTATACGTTATCCAATTCGCCTAATTTCTGCTGGGCGACTTCGGCAGGTTTCCAGAACCAGCCGTTAGGGTCCCAACATTGTGCATAAAAGAATTCATTGATGACCCGTTTATACGCCTTGGCCGCTTCATCTTTCTTACCGGCATTCTGATAGGCTTCGCCTAAAACAAACAACCCGGTACCCACATCATTGAGCGCCCAATAGCCCATGGTCTTTTCCTTGGATTCCCAAGGATATTCCTTCAATGAGGCCTGCATCTCCTTGGCCTTGCCCGCATACAGGTCCACGGTCTTGTTGACATAAGCTTCCACGCCTTTCAAATCATTTGCAGCAAGGGCCGCCCATGCCTTTTGGATCAAGGTGGTGGAACGGTAATCGCCGAAGTCCCAATTAACACCGGCAGCCATCATCGCCAGCTTTTCCTTGGCCGCTTCCGCGGGTTTCCAGAACCAGCCTTTGGTATCCCAAGTCTGTCCGAAGCTGTATTCCTTGATGACCTTGTTGTAAGCTTCCTTGGCTTCATCCTTCATATTGGCAGCGCGATACGCCTCTCCCTGAATATAATAACTGGTGGCCACATCATTCAAGGCCCATAACTTGAAGATCTCGTCGTTGCTGCCGGTGACATAATCTTTTAAACCGGCCTGCATCTGGACGGCCTTCGCAGCATAAAGTGAAATGCATTTATTAGTGTAAGCAAGAACGGATTCAATGTCGTTATGGCTCAACGCTGTCCATGCCTTGCTTGCCAGGGTTGAAGAACGGAAATCCCCGAAATTGATGGGATTCTTGACAGCTGGTGCGGCCGGGGCTTGTGCTGCGCCCTGGGCCACTGCCACCGGCGCCGGCTGAGATTCTGCAGCCATTTTAGCGGCGTTGACAGCTGCCTGGTCTGCCCAAACATTCACGGTACACAGACCAAAAATTGCGATAACTAACCCTAATAACTTTCTCATTACACTCCTCCTCCTAAGTTACGTTTCCCCTGGGGTGAAAACAGTTGATCTTAATTTACCTCATTATTTCCAAAGCTCATTCTTATAAGTATAATACACCTTCCTGGGTTCGCGCAAGTACGGGCTGTTGGAGCCGTCTCCCTGGCCGAAGATGCCGAACCATTCTTCAAAATAATAACCGCCCGGGAAAGGCCCTACCACATCCGCCTTGATATCATGGACGGCGGGCGAATAGTCCTTCCACCACTCATCCAGCCATTCGAAGGCCATGCCTCCGACGGAGTTTCCTGAACCGTCCTCATAACCGGCGCTGTTGTAAAGGATGTCCAGCCAATTGCCTTTATGATAATCCGCCTGTGCCTGCTGGGCCTCCTGATAGCTCATGCTTGCCCCTACGTAGGCCGGGGCCCCGTATTCCGTGATAAAGGCCGGCTTGCCTGCCAGATAGG
>CAZFON010000258.1:0-3127 GCA_964520185.1 uncultured Planctomycetales bacterium
TAATGAACGATGAGTATATCCGGCAGCTATTATAATGTCAAGAAAATATTTTCAGATTATGTGAGTTTTAAGAACCGCCGCTTGCCGATCTTTAAAACCCCCTTTGCCGGGGCCCAATTCTCGTCGCTAAGTACCTTGCCTTCATGCGTCACGGCGCCTTCTTTTAGCAAGCGTCTGGCCTCGTTCTTGGTCGCCACTATTTTCGTAACTGCCAATATATCAACTACTTTTTCTCCTGCTGCAAGTTTGTGCTCGGGAATATTATCCGGGATTTGGTGCTGACTGAAGGTGCTTTCGAAATGCGCGCGGGCCAAAGGGCCCTGATCTTTGGGATGGAACATCTCCACGATCATTTGCGCCAGCTGCATTTTCGCGGCCTTAGGGTGCGCTTTTCTGACTTCATCCAAATCCGTCTCAGTGAGGATCTCATAATAACGCAACATCAACTCATCGCTGATAGACATGATCTTTCCGAAAATGTCATTCGGCGCGTCATTGATGCCGATAGTATTGCCCAATGATTTGCTCATCTTGTTGACGCCGTCCGTGCCTTCCAGTAACGGCGTCATCACCACCACCTGCGGTTTCTGGCCATAAGCTTCTTGTAACTGCCTGCCCATCAATAAGTTAAATTTCTGGTCATTGCCGCCTAATTCCACATCAGCCTTTAAATGTACGGAATCATAGCCCTGTAAAAGCGGATAGATGAATTCCAAAATGCTGATCTCCTTGGCCGTTTCAAAACGTTTTTTGAAATCCGCGCGGGCCAGCATCTGTGCTACCGTTGTATGGGCGGACAATTCCAGCAGATCCTGAGGAGTAAGCTTATTTAGCCAATGGCTGTTAAAAACGACCTGCGTTTTCTGAGGATCAAGTATCTTAAAAACCTGTGTCTTGTAGGTGGCGGCATTCTTTTCAATTTCCGCCATGGACATTTTTTTACGCAATTCGTTGCGGCCGGTTGGGTCTCCTACCTGGGCCGTGAAGTCCCCGATAAGAAAGACCACCTTATGGCCCATGTCCTGAAACTGCCTCATCTTGCGCAGCA
The DNA here is from genome assembly GCA_964520185.1 of uncultured Planctomycetales bacterium. Classification (GTDB taxonomy): domain Bacteria; phylum Omnitrophota; class Gorgyraeia; order Zapsychrales; family Fredricksoniimonadaceae; genus JABDGZ01. The sequence continues at coordinate 1,049 of CAZFON010000258.1, forward strand.
AAACCGTGTGTCCTAAATGAATATCCGGTGCGGTGGGATCAAAGCCGGCCTTAATGGTCAACGGCCTGCCTTCTTTAAGTTTAGCCTCAAGGTCAGCCAGGCTTATGATCTCGGTGGTCCCGCGGGCAAGTTTTGTGAGGGATTCTTGGGGTGTCATATGTAAAGGAAAAAAGGTGACAGGTACATTTTTCTTACAAGAAAAATGTACCTGTCACCTTTTTTATAATCTTGCGCTGACGCCGATCTTCATGCCTTCGACATCAACCTTGATGATCTTTACCTGAAGCTTGTCCCCCGGCTTAAGAACGCTAGCCTGGGTCTTGTCTATTTCCGAAGAATAGACCAAAGCTTCGATATCGTCTTCCAATTTAACGAAAACGCCAAAATTGGAATTCATGATCACCGTCGATCCAACTACGGAACCAACCGGGAATTTCTCGGCAATGGTATTCCAGGGATTCGGCTGCAATTGCTTAAGACCTAAAGTGATCTTACGGGCCTCGGGATCAACGGCCAACACCTGCACTTGCACTTCCTGGCCCTTTTGCAAAATTTCCTGCGGATGATTGATCTTTTTGGTCCAGGACATGTCAGAAACGTGGATCATGCCTTCCAAGCCGCCTTCCAATTCTACGAAAGCGCCGTAATCAGTAAAGCCGCGTACAATGCCCTTGATGGTCGAGTCGACTGTAAATTTGCCGGCAGCGGACCCCCAAGGATTCTCTTCCAATTGTTTCATGCTCAAGGAAATGCGTTTGGCATCCTTGTCCACATTGATCACCGCGACTTCGATGACGTCCCCTAATTTAAACATCTCCTGGGGATTGACCATCTTTTTCTGCCAGGTGATTTCCGAAGAATGCAACAAGCCTTCGATGCCCTTGTCGATCTCGACAAAGACACCATACGGCATGATATTGACGATTTTGCCCTTGATACGTGATCCCGGCGGGAATTTAGCCACGGACTCATCCCAGGGATTAGAAGTGATCTGCTTTAGCCCCAGAGACACCTTGGAGTTTTCCTTGTCGAAATCCAGGATCAGGACCTCTAACTTAAGGCCAACGGAAACAATCTCCGACGGATGATTGATCCGGCTCCAGCTCATATCAGTGATATGCAGCAAGCCGTCCACTCCGCCCAGATCGATAAAGGCGCCGAAATCAGTGATGCCCTTGACCGTGCCGCGTCTCTTCTGGCCTTTTTTAAGTTCAGCCCAAAGTTTTTCGCGCACCTCTTCCCGTTCCTTCTGCACCATTTCACGGCGGGAAAGGATCAAATTACGGCGTTGCTTATTCATCTTGGCCACCACAAATTTGTAATTGTGGGTGGTAATATCATGGTTGGAAAGGCCTTTGAAAGCTGACAAGGACATCGGCAAAAATGCCTCGATGCTGAAAACATCGACGATATAGCCGCCCTTGACCGCGCGCACGACCCGGCCTTCAAGGACATCGCCTTCATTGATGTCGTCAGAAAGCTTTTGCCAGCCTTTGAGCCTCTCAGCCTTGGCATAGGAGAGGATCAAACGGCCGTTATCATCCTCGATGTTCTCGATGAGGACCTCAAGCTGCTGGCCGACGACCAACAGGCTCGGATCACGGAACTCTTCAATAGGCACAAATCCTTCGGACTTGAAGCCGATATCAACGATGATCTCTTTCGCGGTAATAGCAGCGATAATACCTTTACTGACTTCGCCTTCCTTAATATCCTTTAAGGTACTGGCGTACAACTCTTCCATTACTGACTTTTCTGCTTCCATGGATTTAAATCCTTCTTTCTTGCAGCTCAAGCTGCGGGGAATTCTTTGCGGGTAGGACTTCGCAAAGTTTGGTCATTATGTCAAAAAGTTATTAAATGTCAAATAAAATCTTTTCGCAGGGGAGCTAGGCGAGCGCGTAGATCTTATCCAGGATGATCTGGGCGGCCTCTTCATAGCTGGAGGCTTCATTGACGAAGAAGGGCTCTCCGTAGGTGGCAAACACCCGGCCTCTTTTGAAAGATTTGGTGCCCGGGACCATGACCTTATTGGTGCCTTTAATATACACAGGCACGATAGGCACCTTTGATTTCATG
>CAZFON010000259.1:0-3111 GCA_964520185.1 uncultured Planctomycetales bacterium
GCCGTTGCCCGAGCGTCTAAGCACCACCGACGTATACCCTACGCCGCTTGAATTGGGAACATTTACGGTCACCGTATCCCCAGAATAAGTGGTGGTCGGAACGGCCGGGGATGGCTGAACAACGACCGGCGCCGGCTGTTCTACAACAGGTTTTTGGATGGTCGATCCGACAGCGGCACCCGTAACAGCGCCTACTGCACCGCCAATGAGCATCCCTGCCCCGGTATCATGGCTTTGATGACCTATGATGCCTCCAGCCAGGGCACCAAGCGCGCCTCCGGCAGCAGCACCTTCTCCTTCATTGTTATAAGGATTACAACCGGCAACAGCCAGGGCCAAAGCGATAGTGGCCAACGAACAAACAAATTGTCTCATCTCGATTCTCCTTGAAAATGTAAATACTTTTTAATTGTAATATTCCTTAAACCGAAGGTCAATGAAGACCTTTATTATTTAGATAAAAGCAGGGCCTAAAAAGTTCCCTTTATTTTTTCCAACATTAAATGCGTTCCACTTCCCAGGATCTGTTGACCCAAAGCCCCACAACTTGAAGTTTTGGCCAATGGGTCTTCAGGCGTTTAACAGCATGATCGATCTGCTGATGATGGACATTTTCTTCCACCGGATTCCCGCGGCAATCGTAATGGCCTACCACAAAAAGCATGGTGGATTTATTGATATCAACGGAGATGGTGATGCTGCGCAGCACCTCCTGCACATCCTCCTGATTGGATAAAACATGGTCCATGCCGGCTTCCGTGATCACATCGACAAAATCCACTTTATAATTTTCCTTGATCCAATGCAGGACCGGCAATTGCACACGGCCGTCCATGCAATTCAGGCAGGTTGCTCGTTTATCCATCCAAAATCCTCCATTGTATTTAAATTGGAGGGTATATTACCATGATTTTATCAGGCTTGGTTAAGAAATTCTGCAAGACTTTTGAGCGGCTGGACATTGATGATCACCGGAATAATGCCCGGCGCATGTTGGAGCTTTTGCAGCATGGCCACATCGACATGGAATCGGATTTCTTTGCCGTTATTCTGGGTCTGCAAATTCATATTAGCCGGGGTAAGGTCGATACCGCCTCTTGCCTTCATGGCAGCATCCCGGAGGTCCAACCGCAAACCATTCGGCCCTAAAACCAAATTACGTAAACCATGAAAAGCGGGATCGCTCAGGTGTTCTTCATTGGTATCTCTGGGATTGTACTCCCGGACAATCAAGGCGCCGGCCCCATTGATCTTGCTCTCTAGAACATCTGCAAAGGCCGTTACGTCTTTGATGTCCACCCCCTGGTCCATGACCCATGTATTACGCCAGACAATAAAATTCGATGGCAGGATCATCCATTGCCACCAACGAGCATCTTCAGCGTGACCTTGGGTTATATCACCATAGTAGACCTCTGTTTTGACGTGCCCCTGAAATTTCGGGAAAGAATTCCTGATCAGTGCATTAATTTTAAAAGGCAAAACCGCCTGATGCCCATACAATGACTCTGCCGTACGATCGTAAACGCGGACAGTGACGGTATAGTCTTTATTATCCACCGCCGAAAGTCTGTCTAAAACGACCCTGAGAACATTCAAAGGCTCTTCCAGTTCTTCACCAGGGCCTATGCTGGTAATAACGACGTTCTTTTCTCCCGAGGCCAACACCTCCCCCATGCCCTGGACCAATTGATCATGTTCATTGACATCTTCACGCTCCAGAGGGAATGATTGCTGTTGACCGTAAGGCTTTTTGAGAAATGCGCCCCGAATCATTAATTTAAGCTGATCCGGCTGTATGCCGGCCATGGCATAAGGCAAAAACCATTGCCCGGCGGACTCATAGTGCAAGCCCAATTCTTTTTGCACTTCTGAAGCTAATTGCTCCAATTGCGCCTTCATCGCCAAATCCTTATCCCCCAACAGGGCCTGGTCTACAGGCAGAGCCAATATTTTCTTGGCTAAAGGATCGTTCTTCAGCAAACTCAAATTTCCCGCCTTCAATGCAGCCCCATAAGCCCTGATAAAACCGAACACTTCATCAAATGAGTAGTCCTTACCCCCTATGTAACCTTCATAGAAAGCATTAAAAAGCCGGTCTGCAATGGGAAGCTGGAGATCAGCAGGTAATTCGAGCTGCATAATATTGGTAACAAAAACATAGACGTCAGTTAAGACCCGATAATCAAACTCTTTACTGCCAATATCTTTTAAAAGACTCGAAGTTTCAAAGTCATATATCTTTACCTTACCCTTGATCTGGGAAAATTGATGGAATCGAGGTTGTTTATGAACAACCCCTGCTTGATGTAATTGCCGAAGAACGATGGAAGCTTGTTGAACCATCTTTTGAACACGGGTTAAAGCCATGCTCCTATTCTTATCACTGACATCAGGACCAAAGATTTGCGCCAAATTTTGCCGTAAACCAACAGTAAAATCTTTAGCCGGACCCTCATCGGCAATGACCACAAATCCTACTTTTTGACCTGAATATTTCCAGGGCCATTGGCCAAAACCAATGGGCATTCCGGTTGGAACGCCTTTCTCAGAGGCATACCTCATACCTATATATTCTTCCTGGGCATTCCCCCATAACATCGTTCCCTGAGGAGTTTTAACACTTTCTTCTAATTCAACTTTTCCATTTGCTCTTACAACCATTTTCTCTACCGGCTGCGTTATTTTATTACCTGAATCATCAAAAGGGACAGGCGCGCTATTGACAACACCTTTCACGCTGATTTGAGATATTTTTTTGCCATAGATCAGGATAGGGACCGGCAGATTTATTATTATTGACCGTCCCGAAACTAAAACATCTGTCATGTTCTCTCCTGCGATGGCATCCATGATCCTTTTGACCAAAACATCGTCCACGGTTCCTTGCCGAAACCATATAGAAAATTTCGCACCCTTATACCCTTTAGTTTGCGAAAACACACTCATGGCCTGATCTTTATGGGACATCTCAAAAAACACCCTGCTTTCTTGTTGTCCTTTTAAATAAACCCCTTCCTCGCTTGTCCCTGAAATTTCCCATTTTAAATTACCGGGTATTAAAGACTCCTGATTAAACCTCAATTTTCCATTAACAATTACCCGGACATC
>CAZFON010000260.1:0-3104 GCA_964520185.1 uncultured Planctomycetales bacterium
GTTAAGTAAAACAGGTATCAACTGGAATGACTTCGGAGTGTTAAGCAAAACAGGTATCAATTGGAATGATTTCGGGGTGTTAAGTAAAACAGGTATCAATTGGAATAATTTAGGCGTATTAAGCAAGGCCGGCATTAATTGGAATGATCTTAATCTGTTGAGCACGGCAGGTATCAATTGGTCTGTATTTGCCGACATGACCTCAGCCGGCGTCAACTGGCAGGACCTGGCTACCATTAGTACTTCAGGCATTAACTGGGCCTCTTTCAGCCAATTGACAGGTACAGGGATCGGCGGCAATATCAACTGGCAGGACTTTGCATCCATGTCAATAGCAGGCATCAATTGGGACAGTCTCGCGGTGATGAGCAATATGAGCGTCAACTGGAGCGATTTTCAGGTCTTTAGCAATTCAGGGATCAACTGGAATGATATTCAGACCTTAAGCAAGACAGGGATTAACTGGAATGATATGAACGTCTTGAGCCGTACAGGGATCAACTGGAATGATTTCGGGGTCATGAGCAAGACCGGTATCAATTGGAATGATATCAGACTTCTTTCTCGTATAGGTATCAACTGGTCTGATCTGAATGTGATGGGCCATTTGGGCATCAATTGGAATGACCTGAGCCGGATGACCAATATAGGGATCAATTGGGATGATCTATACAAGATGGGCCATCTCGGAATTAATTGGAACGATTTCGGGGTCTTAAGCAAGACAGGCGTTAATTGGAATGATTTCAGTGTGATGACCAATGCGAGCATCAATTGGTCTTCTTTTGCTGATTTGACCGAGTCCGGTGTCAACTGGCTGAATATGGAAGTATTGACCACGTCAGGAATTAATTGGGCAGGTTTAAGCCAGCTCTCAGGCAATGGCCTGGGCGGGACCATTAATTGGGAGGATTTCGGGGTACTTTCATCTTCAGGCATCAATTGGAGCAATATGGCGACCATGAGCAATACCAATGTCAACTGGAATGATTTTGCCGTCTTGGGCAAGACGGGGATTAATTGGTATGACATGAGCGTGATGAGCAATCTGGGCATCAATTGGAATGACATGAATGTACTGACGCGCAACGGCATCAATTGGAATGACATCAATTTACTAAGCCGTACAGGGATCAATTGGAATGATTTTGGCGTCCTTAGCAAGACTGGCCTTAACTGGAATGACCTTTATCTTCTAAGCAATGTCGGGATCAACTGGCATGATTTTGGCGTCCTCACCAAGACCGGGATCAATTGGAATGATTTTAAGGTGTTGGGTGCTATCGGGATGAACTGGTCAGATTTGAGCCTCATGAGCAATCTGGGCATCAATTGGTATGACCTGAATGTATTGAGCCGTACAGGACTGAATTGGAACGATATTAATGTATTAAGCCGTACTGGCATCAACTGGTCTGATTTCGATGCTATGAGCAAGATGGGTATTAATTGGAATGATTTGCAGGTATTGACCAATATCGGGATCAATTGGAATGATTTATACAAGATGGGCCATCTCGGAATTAATTGGAACGATTTTGGTGTCCTAAGCAAGGCGGGCATTAATTGGAATGACATCAATTTACTAAGCCGTACAGGGATCAATTGGAATGATTTTGCGTTAATGGGCAATATAGGCATTAATTGGAACGATATCCAGGTCTTAAGCAATATTGGGATCAATTGGAATGATATGTATGTGCTTGGCCATAGCGGCATCAACTGGCAGGACCTTCAGGTATTGACTAATAAGGGGATCAATTGGAACGACATGTATGTGCTGGGCCATACAGGTATCAACTGGGGCGATCTGTCCGTATTGAGCAACAAAGGTATCAATTGGAACGATATGTATGTGCTGGGCCATACGGGGATCAATTGGAGCGACTTGAGCGTCATGAGCGCCACAGGAGTTAATTGGGCGGAACTGGAACATTTGACGGTTTCCGGTGTTAATTGGGACGCCTTGGGACTCTTTACCCAGTCAGGTGTTAACTGGTCCTACCTGGCTGTGTTGACTGCTTCCGGTATCAATTGGGGGGACCTGAGCGTCTTCACTAATAGCGGCATCAATTGGTATGACATGGGACTTATGACTACCCTTGGCGTCAATTGGAATGACATTAATGTGATCTCACGCACCGGGATCAATTGGAATGATTTTGGCGTGTTAAGTAAGACCGGTATCAACTGGAATGATTTTGGAGTCATGAGCAAGACAGGGATCAACTGGAACGATTTTGGGATCTTAACTCGGACAGGGATCAATTGGAATGACATGTATGTGATAAGCAATATCGGCATCAATTGGAATGATTTCAGACAGTTGAGTAATCTGGGGATCAACTGGAATGACATGTACGTGATGAGCAATATCGGCATCAATTGGAATGATCTGCAGACACTCAGCCGGACAGGGATCAATTGGAACGATATGTACGTCCTGGGCCGTATAGGGATCAACTGGAATGATTTTGGGGTAATGAGTAAAACAGGGATCAATTGGAATGATTTGGGGTCCTTAAGCCGGACCGGGCTTAACTGGAACGATCTGAACGTGCTGACGCGTATAGGGATCAATTGGAACGATATCAATGTATTGAGCAATCAAGGGATCAATTGGAATGACCTCCAGGTGTTGAGCAGGACAGGCATCAATTGGAATGATATGTACGTACTGGGTCATACAGGGATCAACTGGGCTGACTTAGGGGCCATGAGTAATGTAGGCATCAATTGGAATGATTTGGGCGTATTGACCCGGACCGGCATTAATTGGAATGATATGTATTTGCTCGGCCATTTGGGCATTAACTGGAATGATTTCGGGGTCTTGAGCCGTACAGGGATCAACTGGGATGATCTGGGAGTGCTGAGCAAGACCGGGATCAATTGGTATGATATGAATGTGCTGACGCGCAACGGGATCAATTGGAATGATGTCTATTTGATAGGGAATACAGGGATCAACTGGCATGATCTGCAGGTAATGACCACTTTGGGGATCAATTGGAATGATATGAATGTGCTGTCCCGCACGGGCATTAACTGGAATGATCTTCAGGCATTAAGCAATGTTGGGATCAATTGGAATGACATGAATG
>CAZFON010000261.1:0-3101 GCA_964520185.1 uncultured Planctomycetales bacterium
GGTGAATTTTTCCGATGAAAGCATGGAGGCGGTTTCTTACTATGCTTTGCAGGCTTCCATGGAATTGGGACAGGAACGGGGGATCTATTCGAGCTTTAAAGGCTCCAAGTGGGAACGCGGATTATTGCCCCTTGATACCATTGAGATCCTGGAAAAAGAGCGGGGAGGTTATTTGACCATGGACCGCTCCTCGCGCATGGATTGGGCGTCTTTACGTGAGTCCATCCGGCAAAAGGGGTTGCGAAATAGCCTGGTCATGTCTATTGCGCCGACAGCGACCATCGGCAATATCACGGGTGTGACCCAGTCCATCGAGCCGATGTATAAGAATGTCTTTGTCAAAAGCAATCTTTCAGGTGAATTCACGGTGATCAATGAATACCTGGTCGAGGATTTTAAGAAATTAGGCATATGGGACGAAGAAATGATCAATGACCTGAAATATTTCGACGGCAGCGTGCAGGAGATCATGCGCATCCCCTCGACCCTCAAGGCCAAATACGCCACGGCCTTTGAGATTGATTATGAGTGGATCGTTGAAGCCGCCAGCCGCCGCCAAAAGTGGATCGACCAGGGCCAGTCCTTGAATTTGTATCAGGCCAAGCCCAGCGGTAAGAAGATCAGCGATATGTACATGTTCGCCTGGGAAAAGGGCTTGAAGACAACCTATTATTTGCGTTCCATGGGTGCCACCCGCATTGAAAAAAGCACCCTTGATATCACCAAATATGCTAATGTCGTGGGCCAGCGTCAGCGCGATGAAAAGGGCAGGGTGGTAGATGCGCCTGCGCCCAAATCCGGTGCTGAACCTGTCCAAGACTGCGAATCTTGCCAGTAGGAGAGTTGAATATGTCAGAAAACACACAAAACGATAAGATCGAATGCAACGGCGGCATACGCATGACGCGCGACCGCGTTTCCGCCGATAACAAACGGATCATCCTCAATAACCGCAAGGTTGACGTCAACCAGCTCGTGCCCATCAAATACAAATGGGCCTGGCATTATTACCTGGATGGTTGTGCCAATACCTGGATGCCGACTGAAGTTTCCATGCAGCGCGACATCGAGCAGTGGAAAAACGCCGATGCCTTCAGCGCTGATGAGCGCCATGTGATCAAGCGCAATCTGGGATTCTTCTCAACGGCGGAGACCTTGGTGGGCAATAATATTGTCCTGTCCATTTACAAGATGGTGGACAATCCAGAATGTCGCCAGTATCTGTTGCGCCAGGCCTTTGAAGAGGCGGTCCATGTCCATACTTTCCAGTACATTGTGGAATCCCTTTCTTTGGATGAGACCGAGATCTTTAACATGTACCGTGAAAATCAGGCCATCTATGAAAAAGACGAATTCTCCATGAGCTGCACCGATGGTATTGTTGACACAACCTTGGACCTGGCTGCTCCGGAGGGTTTGCAGAAATTCCTGGATAATCTTGTGGCTTTTTATGTGGTTACTGAGGGGATCTTTTTTTATAGTGGTTTTGTGACACTATTGTCTTTCGGTCGCCAGAACCGCTTGCCCGGTACTTGTGAGCAGATCCAATATATCCTGAGGGATGAGAGCATTCATATGAATTTTGGTATTGAGCTGATCAATACCATCATCGATGAAAATCCTTATTGCTGGACCTCTGAATTTCAGGATTATCTGGTCAAGCGTATTAAGAAAGCCGTTGAATTGGAATGTGCCTATGCCCAGGAATGCTTGCCGCGCGGAGTCTTGGGACTGAATGTGGCGATGCTGCGCGAATACGTGCAATACATCGCAGATCGCCGTCTTGAAAAACTGCGTCTGCCGCAGCAATATAAGAGTGCAAATCCTTTCCCTTGGATGAGCGAGGTCATTGATCTGAAGAAAGAAAAGAATTTCTTCGAGTCCCGTGTCACCGAGTACCAAACCGGCGGCGCGCTGGAGTGGTAATTGAAACGTGCGACATTAGTCATCCTGGCCTTATGCATCACGGCATCAACGTCTTTTGCTGACCCTGCTTCAAAATTTCAGGGTGGAGTTAAGGATGTGGTCCTGGCGCCCCTGCAGGTAAGCGGGAACATTAAAGCTGAGACCGCCAATGCCAAGTTCCTGCCCTTTGCCCTTGCCGGCGGTTTTCTTAAAGGAAGCTTTTACATGGCCAAGCAAATTGTCTCCGGCACGTTGAATGTTGTTACCGCTCCTCTGGACGCCATCCATAAATAAGCTATAATAACCACATGTCCCAACCAAAAACCGGTGTTTTGCTTATTAATCTTGGTACGCCTGACAGCCCGTCCGTTGCTGACGTGCGTAAATACCTGCGTGAGTTCCTGATGGACGGCCGCGTCATGGATATTCCTTTTTGGCGAAGGTTTTTGCTGATCAATCTTGTCATAGCCCCTTTCCGTTCCCCGCAGTCTGCCAAAGGTTATCGGCAATTATGGCTGCCTGAGGGTTCCCCTTTAAAAGTTCACGGCCAACGTCTCGAGGGACTTTTACAACAAGCTTTGGGAAGCGATGTTGATGTGAGGCTGGCCATGCGGTATCAAAATCCAAGCATCAGATCTGTCTTGTCGTATTTTAAGGACAAAGGCTTTAAACGACTGACCGTTGTTCCTTTATATCCTCAATATGCTTCATCCTCAACAGGATCGACGATGGAAGAGGTTATGAATGTCCTTAAAAGCTGGGAAGTGCTCCCTGAGCTTAAGGTGATCAGTCAGTTCTTCGATCATCCGCTTTTTATAAAAGCTTTTGCGGAAACCGGCAAAAAGTATATGGCCGAAGGTCAATTTGACCATTATCTTTTTAGTTATCACGGCCTGCCTGAGCGGCAGATCCTCAAATCTTCCTGTGATCATTACTGCCGTTTGGGGGATTGCTGTAATATTTATGGTAGCAAGAATCGATATTGTTATAGGGCCCAGTGTTTTGAAACGACGCGCCTGTTAGTCAAGGAATTGGGGATAAAGAAGGAAGACTATACGATCTCCTTTCAATCGCGCTTAGGCAAAACCCCATGGATCAAACCTTATACAGATGAGATCATCAAGGAATTGGCAGGGAAGGGGGTCAAGAAAGTATTGACCTTTTCTCCGTCTTTTGTGGCAGATTGCCTTGAGACT
>CAZFON010000262.1:0-3097 GCA_964520185.1 uncultured Planctomycetales bacterium
CACTGTCTTTTTCTTAAAACAATATAAAAAGGTCAGATCCATTTATCTCATCCGTGGGTTTGCCAAAAAAGAGGCCATTTTAGGTTTAAGCGATATTGACCTTATGATCATTTACCATTCGGGGGAAGATGACCTGGCCACCATCGCCAGGATAAAGACGATCCTTGCCCGGGTACGCTTGATTTTTCCGGGTTCACTGGCCCCCTCCAGGGAAATTGGCATCTTGACCAAGGAAGGCCTTGAAAAATACAGTATCGATCGATATTGGTATGCCTTTCGCCTTGCCGAAGGGTTTTTGACATGGAAACTTTTATTCGGGGAAGATATTTTACCAGGAATAAAGCGGGTAGGCTCCGTTGAATCCATGCGCGAATCTATTATCTTAGAATTGAATTTATATTGGGGTCTCCTGGTCGATTCTTTCCGTATTGATGAAAAAGTTCCGGGTTTTATCCGTAATTACCAGTGTTTAAAAGGTATTTGTGAAATTTGCCGGATTTACCTTTTGGTCTGCAAGGGGACAATGACCATTAACCGGATGGAAACGCTTGAGAAAATGGATAGGGTCGACTATCCGCAGTGGAAGGAAACTAAAGAGGACCTGCTTTGTTGCATCAGGAATAATTTCTTCAAATTAGATCTTTTTACAGAAAATATCTTTCAATTTGCCCAACCTATGATTTCAAAGGTTTTGGATACCATCGAGGGCCTGCCTGTTTGCGCGGAGGGCACAAAGAATGTTTCATTCAACACATCATTGTCTTTACGGGATTTTTTGCCGGAAAAATTGTTGTCGGATATCCAGGAACAGATCGGATCTTTTTCTAAACAATGGTTCCGGGAAATCAGAGGAGTTTACCTGGTGCCGCAAGTGGAATTCAGCTATAACCATTCCGAACTCGATGACTATTATAATCGTCTGAAGTTCAGCCAGATGATCAAGACTTCCGGAAGGTCTTTGGGCAATCTGGATGATGCCGAATTTTTCCCGGTCTATTTGGTTATTCATGCCCGGCAGGGCCTTCCCGATGCCCTGATCAATGATTTGCTGCTTCTTATCGATAAACTTAGGACATCTGTTGAGATCTATCCTTATCTTTCGACCGGATCAATAGCATTCCCGCTCATCAAGAATTACAAACAGGACATCAAACTGATCAAAACTCTTCTGAATGACCCTGTTTTTTTCTATTTTTCTTCAAAAAAATCTTTTCGTATATCTGTTGAAGAGGATGGGGGGCAAGAACGCTGTCAAGAAATGAGGATCTCTCCTTTGGTTTTCAACGACGCCCAAAAGTACATGGAATTTCTTGATTTTCAACTTAAAGACACGAGCCTCGTCAGGACCTGCATCCCTGGTTTTTACAAGGTCTTTCTTACGGCCCTTCGTTCCAAGATATTCCTTGAGACCTTTGCGCAAGGAGAGCCCCGCATTTACATTACCCCTATGGAAATCTTCGAATGGGCTTACTTAGAATACCCACAACACCAAGAATGGCTGAAACGTTTTTATGGGCAGCTTATGTTGAATTGGGAGGGCCATTATTCAGATTCGCCGTTGTTTTTCAGCAAAGCCCTGGACCTTCTCAAGGGACAAAAGGACCAAAAGCCAGCGGTCGATCCCAACGCCAAGATATCAGTGATCATCATTACAGCCGATCGCAAGAAGGAGATAGTGGAGTGTCTTGATTCTCTTCTTCTTCAAAGCCGCATTCCTGATGAGGTCGTCATTATTGACAATGGAGTTAAGGAATTTGTAGATGACGTGGTTGCTGATTACATAAAAAATTTGAATATTAGACATTTCCATAAGGAAAATAAGGGCATTCCTACGGCCCGTAACGCCGGTTTGGAGCACGCCACAGGGGATATTCTCGTGTTCATCGATGATGATTGCGTGGCCCATCGAGATTGGTTGGAGAAGCTGGTGGAACCGTTCTTTGAGGACAGTTCCATCGGTATCGTAGGAGGATATCTGTCAGGCATAGGCAGGACCAATAAGATCGTTGAAAGATATTACGATTTTACTTTATTGACAAAATTCGGCCTGGAAAATTAAGTTATGTTGATCCAAATATTCCGTAATTCCTACGAACAGGGTATTTTAAAAAAAGAACGGGATGGTTCCAGCATCCTGGCTTCTTTCATGGGAGGGGCAAATGTGGCCTTCCGCAGGGAGGCCATAGCCCAGGCCGGCATTTATGATCCCCGGTGCCGTACAATGGAGGATGCAGATATTTGTATCCGGATTGGAAAGCTGGATTGGGAGCTTTACCGTAACCCGAAGGCCGTGGTCAGGCATAAGAATCCCACCACCCTTAAGAGCTTGATCAAACAGTGGAAGGGATACATGACGTATATGCCATATCTTTACCGGAAGCATAATACCAAGGCCATCGAAATCTTTGCTTTTGACGCCAACGCCGGGAAGGTCCGTTGTATTTTCTTTAAACCTTTTGCGTTTCCCGTGCTGATCGTCCTGAACACAACATTGAAGATAAATCTTTCGTTCCTGTTTTTTTTGATCTTTGCCATAATAAAATGGTGGGCCGCCGCATATATTATTTTAGGATATGGCATGTACTGTTTGGTGTCCTATTTGTTCAAGCTAGGCCGACACTTTTATGTCAACATGAGACGGTTACGGTATTTTGAGGGACGCCAACGATCAGAGGTCTTATGGACACTGGCCCAATTTTTGACCATCAGTTGTATTGAGAATTGGGCGATCATTTACTATAGTTTCTTAGGTGGGCTGCGTCAGAGAATGTTATTTTTGTATGGAGACCCTTCACACTAAGTTTTATTTAGTGCTTTCTTCGGAAGGCGGGGCACTTTTTTATCCGTATTTACTGATGCAATAACCGCAGTTCAATTTACAGATATCGGACAAACCGACCTGTAACCATGTGTCATATTGTGGAAGTCAGGGTTTGAATAAGAACATATGTATCAAGTTGAGTTCAATTTCTTAAATAATGAAAAACGAGCGTTATGAAAGACCATCCTAAAGTTTTTAGGATCGATCGAAGGTTCAGGCGCAAAAGCACTGAGATCATACAGGTAATATTTAAGGCCGGTAATGGCGCCTGTTTTT
>CAZFON010000263.1:0-3089 GCA_964520185.1 uncultured Planctomycetales bacterium
TGCAGGTTTTTGAAGACGGTCAATTGACCGACAGCCTGGGGCGCAAGGTGGATTTCCGCAATGCGATCATCATCATGACCTCAAATGTGTGCGCGGAGATGATCCGCAACGCTGGTTCCCTGGGTTTTGTGGCCCAGACCGAGAATACGACCTACACTGCCGTCAAGGACCGCTTGCTGAACGAAGTTAAAAAAGCCTTCAAGCCGGAATTCCTGAACCGCATCGACGATATCATTGTCTTCAGGAACCTGACCAGGGAAGACCTGGTCCAGATCATCAAGCTGGAAGTCAATGAGGTCATTGAGCGGCTCAAAAGCAGGGGCATCATGATCGACCTCTCGCAAGAGGCCATGGATTTCCTGATGGAAAAAGGCTTTGACCCCATGTATGGGGCAAGGCCTCTCAAGAGGACCATCCAGCGATACGTGGAAGACATGCTTTCCGAGGAGATCATTTCAGGACGTTTTAAGGAAGGTCAGAAGGTCACGGTGGTGCGTCAAGCCGATAACTTGGTGCTGTCCGAAAAATGAAGAGCTTGGGCTTCTCCAGGGTCATTGATTCCGTCACTGATTGGATCAGTTATATCGGCCAATTTTCCATATTATTGTCCCGGACAATTGGCTGTGCCCTGACGCCTCCGTTCAAGGGCGTGCGATCCCTGGTGCAGGCCCATCGCATCGGGCCGGGGAGCTTTATGATCTCGGGCCTGGTGGGCTTTTTTGTGGGGATGATCATTGCCTTGCAGATGGCCTACCAGATGGTCCAGCTTTCCGCTGAGCTTTATATACCCAACGTGGTCGCTGTTGCGCTGACCCGCGAGTTGACGCCTGTGCTGACCGCCTTGATCGTTGCCGGGCGCATCGGCGCCGGTATCGCGGCGGAGATCGGCTCCATGGTGGTCACCGAGCAGGTGGATGCCCTGCGGGCCTTTGCGGTCAATCCGATCAAGTATCTGGTCGTCCCGCGCTTTTTAGGGCTGGTGCTGATGCTGCCGGTGTTGACCATGCTTTCGGACGTGCTTGGCATCTGGGGCGGTTATGTGATCTGTGTTTTTAAATTGCATATCAGCCACGAGATGTTCTGGAAGATGACTTTCAGGGCGCTTAGCATGAAGGACATCATCACCGGGCTCGTCAAGACCATATTTTTCGGCATGATCATCGCCATCGTCGGCTGCCAGCAGGGCCTTAGCGTCAAAGGCGGGGCTGAGGGGGTGGGCAAGGCAACGACAACGGCCGTGGTGCGTTCGTTTATTTTGATCATCGTTACAGATTGCTTTATCACCTTTGTGTTTTACTTTTTGCTAAACATCTAAAATCCAAATGATCGAAATAAAGAACCTATATAAAGCTTTTGGCAGGCAGACAGTGCTTAATAATCTGAGCCTGACCATCCGCCGGGGTGAGACCAAGGTGGTCATCGGGCGCTCCGGTGTGGGCAAGACCGTTCTTTTAAGGAACATTGTCGGCCTGGTGCGTCCGGACAGCGGCTCGATCAAGATCAACGGCACCGAGGTGACCGATCTCGATGAAAAAGAATACAACCGCCTGCGCAAGGAGATCGGGATGGTTTTTCAGGGAGGTGCCTTGTTCGATTCCATGAATGTCGGGGACAATGTGGGCTTCGTGCTCAACGAGTTCATGAACCTGGACCGCAAAACGGTAGAGGGCAAGGTGCGCGATGCCCTGGGCCTGGTGGGTTTAAAGAACGTCGAGCAAATGATGCCTTCCCAGCTTTCCGGAGGGATGAGAAAGCGTGTCAGCCTGGCGCGCGTGCTGTGTATGGAGCCCCATATCATTTTGTACGATGAGCCGACCACCGGTGTGGACCCTATCACGGCGGCGGCGATCAATAATTTGATCGTGGAATTGCGCAATAAGCTCAAGGTCACCTCCATCGTGGTGACCCACGACATGAATTCCGCCTATTTGATCGCGGATTCAATTGCCATGTTTTACAAGGGCCAGATCATTGCCGACGGGACCCCGGACGAGATCAAGAACTCCAAGCATCCGGTGGTCCAGCAGTTCATCCACGGCGTGATGGAAGGCCCGATCACCGAGGATGAAAGCCTGATTTTTGGCCACGTGCATTGAGTCAAAGAGCTTAAAGGGTCCAACAATACGGAGAAGAAGATTATGTCCGAAGAAAAAGGAATGGAATTAAAGGTGGGCGCGTTCGTGTTAATGGCGGTCATTGCCTTGACGTTTTTTGTCGTTTCCATCAGTGATCTTTCCTTTTTCGAAAGCGGGCGGCATCTTCAGGTCGTTTTTGGTTTTGCGAGCGGTCTAAAAGAAGCGGCGCCGGTGCGTTTGGCAGGGGTGGAGATAGGGTTGGTCAAAAAATTAAAGGTCTTTGTGGACCAAAACGACGGCGGGAAAACCAAGGTGGCGGTCAATGCCTGGATCAAGGATGATGTGCCTATTCCTTCCGATTCCAATATCACGATCAACCAGCTGGGGATCCTGGGTGAGAAATACCTGGAGATCATTCCAGGCGCCTCCAAGGAGATGCTCAAGAACAACGGGACCATCCTTGGCCATGACCCTGTGCCCATTGAAAAGATCACGGAACACATCGACACCTTGATGGCCAAGCTGGACACCACGGTGGACGGCATTAATAACGGTATTCTGACACAGAACAACAAAAGATCGCTGCAGGAGGCATTGGAAGGCCTGGCGGCGTTGGGTACGGACCTAAAAGAAGGCCGGGGGACATTGGGCAAGCTCGTCACCGACGCTTCTATCTATAACAATATGGATGAGATGACGGCGGATCTAAAGAACAATCCCTGGAAATTGCTCTACCGCCCCAAATCTGCACAATGACGAAGACCAAGACTGTATTTGTTTGCCAAAACTGCGGTTCCCAGTCCCCGCGATGGGTGGGTAAGTGCCCTAATTGCGAGGAATGGAATTCCTATGTCGAGGAGATGCCTGTTGTCCGCAGCGAGGCAAACAGCCTGCGTACGCAGATCGCGGCAAGCGCGGTGGCAGCTCCGGTGCTTTTAAAAGATGTGGATGTCCTCCAGGAGAAGCGTTATGTGACCGCCATCGGCGAGTTCGACCGGGTGATGGGCGGGGGGA
>CAZFON010000264.1:0-3087 GCA_964520185.1 uncultured Planctomycetales bacterium
CAGGTATTTAAAATCCTTGGTCTTGGGCAAACATTGGGCTTCTTCCTGCGCCTTCCGGATAATGCTGTGAATGCGTGCGTGCGCGTATTGAATATAATACACCGGGTTCTCGGAGCTCTGCTTTTTGGCTAGCTCCAGATCAAATTCCAGATGGGCGGAAGCCTGGCGCATTAAAAAGAAAAACCTCGCCGCATCACGGCCGACCTCATCCATGACCTCGCGCAGGCTGATGAACTCACCCCGCCGGGTGGACATGGACACCTCCTGGCCGTTACGGTATATGGTGGCCAATTGCACGATCAGGATATCCAGATCATCCTTGGAATGCCCTAAGGCCGCGGCCGCAGCCTTGATCCGGGGAATATAGCCATGATGGTCAGGCCCTAAAATATTGACAATGCGCCTGAAACCGCGTGCAAATTTGTCCTTATGATACACGATGTCCGGGGTCAGATACGTATATTGACCATCGCTCTTTCTGACCACGCGGTCTTTATCATCCCCCCAAAGGGTGGATTTAAACCACCACGCGCCCTCATGATCGTAAATGAACTCCTTGGAGCGCAGGTCAGCCAAAAGGTCCGCAATGGCCTGCGCATTGGCAATGACGGATTGATATGACCAGACATCAAAATTGACCCCGAAATCTTCAAGGTCCTTTTTGATCATACCCATCAAATAATCAACACCAAATTTCCTGAAGGCCGCATCCGGCTGTTGTCCCAAGTCAGCAGGCGTTTTAACGGCCTGTTGGTTTATAAAAAGTTTGGCCATCTCAAGGATATAACCTCCCTGATAACCATCTTCAGGAAAAAGCGCCTCCTGCCCCAGGATCTGCTGGGCCCGCACCTTGACAGATCGACCAAGAATATTGATCTGGTTGCCCTCGTCATTCACATAATATTCCCTTTTGACATTGAAACCCACCGCATGAAGGATATTGGCCAGGGTATCCCCAACGGCGGCCTGCCTGCCATGGGCAACGGTCAAGGGGCCGGTGGGATTGGCACTGACAAATTCCAGGCAGAATTTCGTGTTCTGTCCAAAAGCAGAACATCCGTAATTGTCTTTTTGTTCAAGGACATCACCTAAAACATGATAAAAACCTTCAGGTGAAAAATAAAAATTGATGAATCCAGGCGTTTTAATTTCAATTTTAGCTATCTGCCTGCAAAGGGGGCTTTTATCCAAGACCTCCTGCAGATGTGGCAGGATCTGCTGGGCGATGATCAGCGGGCTTTTTTTAAGCTGGCGGCTTAATTGGAGAGCGACATTACAGGAAAACTCGCCATGCTGTTTGTCCGCGGGGATATCGACAAGGATGTCAACGGGAACAGCATAGCCATCCAGCGATTTCAAGGATTCTTCGATGATGTTCTTTAATACACGGCGCGTATCGGAAAACATAGGTCAGAAAGAAAAAGAAAAAAGGTGACAGGTACAATTTTCAAATAAAAAACCTTAAAAAAATTGTACCTGTCACCTTTTTTCTTTTTAGATAAAAATCATTTTTTCTTACGGCGGCTGTACTCAACTTTAGGGGCATCCTGCCAAAGATGCTCAAGAGCGTAAAATTCACGGGCCTGAGGTTCGAAAACATGAACAACCACATCCCCCATATCCATCAGGATCCAAGCGCCGTTCTCTTGTGAATATTGCGCAGCCCCCAGAGACTTCGAATTGCTGCTGAAATTGACCTCGACACCTTCCTTATTCAGCCCTTCTTCGACTGCCCCGGCAATAGCATTAGCTTGACGATCCGAGGTTCCGGTGGCGATAACAAAATAATCGCAAAAATTAACAAGCCCGCGCATGTCTAAAATGACGATGTCCTGGGCCTTGGTATCATTGGCGAATTTAGCTACTTTTTGGGCTAATGCTTTGGACTTTAAAACCTTGTTACGGATAAAATTCTCGCCTCTTGCCTTACTTCTTTTTAAGTTTCGCAGCCTGATCTTTGCTCAATACGCGCCAGCATTCATGCGTTCCCTTAAGAGATTTGGTCACCGCAAAAAAACGTCCGCTCTTTTCCTTCACTGAATAAGTGTCAGAATCAAATTTTGACTTGGTCTTCACATCATAAAACGATAATTTCTCCATCCGGGCCTCCTTACAACGTTATGGTTGAATTTAAGTCAAAGTCTAATGGATAATTTTTTCTTTGTCAATCCAAAAAAGGAATGAAATCTATTCGGATTTCAAAGAACGTCCCATCAAATACTTCATAGCACGATCTGCGGACTTGTTTTCAAATATAATCTTGAAGACTTCCGTGACAATAGGCATGGGGATCTTTCTCTTACGGCTGAGATGATAAACAGCTTTGGCCGTCACGACCCCTTCAGCCACCGCGTTCATATGCCCCAAAATATCCTTTATTTTCCGGCCGCGGCCCAACGCTTCCCCCACCGTACGGTTACGGCTCTTGGGGCTAAAACAGGTGGTTGCCAAATCCCCCAAACCTGCCAGGCCATAAAATGTCTCCCGACGACCTCCCAAAGCCGCCCCCAGGCGCGTCATCTCCGCAAGACCGCGGGTCAACAACGCTGCCTTGGTATTCGTTCCGAGTTTCAAACCGTCACAGATCCCACAAGCCAGGGCAATGACATTCTTGACGCTACCTCCTATTTCAACGCCTATCATGTCCGAATTGGTATAAATACGGAAAGTATCTGAATTAAAGACTCGTTGAACCATCATGGCCAATTTTTCATTGCTGCAAGCTGCCACGGCCGTGGTGGGAATGCCCGCGGCCACCTCAGAGGCAATGGTAGGCCCTGACAATACAACCAATGGAACATGCGCAAGATGGTCGTGAATGGTTTGCGACATGCGCTTAAAAGTTTTTGGGTCGATACCCTTGATCACACTGACGAATATTTTCTTTTTATATGAAGTGTTTTTGATCCGGGCCAAGGTGCCGGCCAAATATTCTGAAGGGACAGACAGGACGACCATTTCTCCAAAAGAGACTGCTTCGTCAATATCAGCGGTCAGCCGCACTTCTGAAGGGATCTTTAGACCTGGAAGGAATTTTTTGTTTTCGCGAAACTTGACGCATTGGGCGATGTTCGAAGGGAATGCACC
>CAZFON010000265.1:0-3085 GCA_964520185.1 uncultured Planctomycetales bacterium
CTCACTTCTTCCTGAACGTCACTGCGCATTTCCAGATCATCGATGCGCACACGTCCCTTCTCATCTACGAGAACCTGGGAGAGAGGCTGGCCGTTATACAGACGCTGGCTAAAAAGACGGTACATTTGATGGATGCAATATTCATTTAAGCCCTTTTGTTTCATGACCTTCATCAAAATAACAAAATATAAAGGAATAAATGGGATCGCGGAAGAACTCTGTGTTACCAGGGCTTTGTTAACAGACACCAGGGCGCGGCCGCCATTTTTCTGCATTAATTGATCGAGCTTTTGGGCCGTGGCCTCAAGATGGTCTTTGGCGGCACCCAGGGTCCCATTACGGTAAACCGGTTTAGTGACATCCGGGCCGATATATGAATACGCCACGGTAACGGCTTTGGGCGCTAACAGGTCCTGGGCCATCAAGGCCTCGATCCACATTTGCCAGTCTTCCCCTCCCATGACCTTAACGGTTTCCTGAATGTCCTCTTCTGAGGCTGGTTCCAATGAGATAGGGATCACCTGAACATTTTCAAAATCAATGGTCTTATTTTTGTAAGAAGAGCCCCTGGGTTTAATGACCGATTTATAAATGGCACCGGTCTTGGGATCCACCCGTCGGGGAGAAGCCAACGAATATATAACGCCATCTACCTGTCCCCAATCTTCCTTGATCGCCTTGCAAACATCCTGCCGCATTTGATCGTAGAAGGCATCGCCGTTAAAACTGCGGGCATAAAGGCCTGCCTTTTTCGCCTGGGCTTCAAAGGCCGCGGAATTATACCAGCCGGCTGTTGCGGTCCGCACGCCATCTGATTCCTTCTCAAAAAAGACACCCATGGTGGCCGCCTTGCAGCCAAACGCGGTCACGATCCTGGAAGCCAGGCCATAACCGGTTGAAGCCCCGATCACTAAAACTTTCTTAGGACCATTGGTAATGGCGGGCTGAGACTGCACATAGGCGATCTGTTCGGCAATATGGGCCGCGCATCCGGCCGGATGCGCAGTGATACAGATAAATCCTCGAATCTTAGGTTTGATGATCATAAGTTTCCGTTAGATCAATAAAGGATGAGTTTGTTAGGATATCATAAGGACGTCTTTTTTGCAACAATGACGATGCCGGACGTGGTCAACACAAAACGCTGGCGGTCAAGGGCTGGATAAAAGCCGATTTTGGTTCCTGCGGGGATATCCACATCCTTATCAATGATGGCCCCCTGGATCTGGGCCCCTTTGCCGATCGTCACACTGTCCATGATGACGGAATTCTTGACCAGGACACCGTCCCTGATGGTCACATTGTTGGAAACCACGGAATGTTCAATCTGGCAGCTTTCCAGAACGCAGCCCCCGCAAACCAGGGAATCGATGATGGTCGCAGGCGTCTTTCCCGTCGTATAAAACCTCAACGGAGGGTAATGGTGGTGGTACGTGCGCAAAGGCCATGCCTTATCGTACAAATTGAATTTTGGTTTCAAACCGCAGAGGTCCATGTTGGCCTGGTAATATGAATCGCGGGTCCCGATGTCCCTCCAATAGGACGAAATGTTATTTTCCTGGGCAAAATCATAAGCGTAGACTTTTAGCTTCTTGGCTACCATTTGCGGGATGATGTTTTTGCCGAAATCATGGTCAGAACTCGCCTTCCCCGCATCAGCAACCAATTCTTTCTTAAGGATATCGGCATTGAAAAGATAGATCCCCATGGAGCCGAAAATTTCTTCGGGACTGCCTGGAATGGTCTTGGGCAGCTCGGGCTTCTCCTGAAAACCGATGACCATGTTCTGCTTATTGACTTCCACCACCCCGAAATGGACAGAATCAGTCTTGGGCATGGTGATGCAGGCGACCGTCATGTCTGCGCCTTTAGCCACATGAAAATCCATCAATTTACGGTAATCCATTTTATAAACATGGTCGCCGGCCAGGATCAGCACCATAGGCGGATTATAATCATTGATCATGTTCATGTTCTGATATATAGCATCCGCAGTCCCTCGGTACCAATCGCTGGAGATACGCTGCTGGGCAGGCACGACATCTATAAACTCACCCAACTGGTTGGAATAGATGTTCCAGCCTTCCAGGATATGGCGTTGCAGGGAAAAAGACTTGTACTGGGTCAAAAGAAAAATACGGCGCAGGCCGGAATTGACGCAATTGGAAAGGGAAAAATCAATGATACGGTAAATACCGCCGAAAGGCACAGCCGGCTTGGCCCTGTCGCGGGTCAAAGGGTCCAGACGTTCGCCTTTGCCGCCGGCTAAAATAAAGGTTAATGCATTACGCATAGGATCAAAGCGCTTTCTTTTGTATCAGCGGATGCTTAGAAGCAGCACCCGGCTTCGGTTTATGGCTAATTATGATATCACGAATCCGTTTGACGGCAACCTTATCTTGCATGTCCTTAGGCATGGAGCTTAACAGGCCCCCTGCTTGCTTGTCTTGGCCATCTTCAGCCAAGGACCTGGCCAAACCATAAAAGCCTTGAACGTCCTTAGGGAAAGATTCATGAAACTTTTGAAATTGAAGGATCGCGTCTTTATAATCCTTTAAGTTCTCATAACCCTGAGCCAGGCCCAAACGAGAATCTTTTGCCCTCCCGTACATGGCCGCGATCCGGAAAGCTTCAAAAGCCTTACGGTATTCCTTGTGTCTGGCATAAATTTCACCGAGCATCTCATAGGCCGGTGGATAACCCGGCTCCGCCCGGAGGGCTTCCCTGGCTTCTGCGATCGCCGCATCATCAGCTCCCAAGGTTTCCAGGATATAGGCCCGGTTGGTAAAAGGGAATGGATCGATGCGTGTGGTGCCCAATTTTAAAAGGTCCATGGGGCGAGGTTTCCATTTATTCAAATCCACCCCAAATTTATCAATGATAGGCTTATTGGCAGGCACCTGTTTCAGGAATATGACAGCGTCATCGTCCAGATAAACAACAGACCAATTTTTAAAGGAATGGAACATTTTAAGCACGTCCTTGGGGATCTCCTGGTGCGCATTGTTCAGGAAAGCACCGGTGATATTGTCCTTGCGCTCAAAATAGGCAAAGACCTGGGGATTGCCGTCCCTCCATATTTTCT
>CAZFON010000266.1:0-3080 GCA_964520185.1 uncultured Planctomycetales bacterium
TATGGAAAGAGTGGCGATTATCGACGGCATACGCACCCCGTTTTGCAAGATGGGTACTAGTTTTAATTATTTAAGCGCCCAGGAATTGGGGCGTATCGTTGTCCGTGAGTTGATCGAACGTAAGGGGCTGGATGTCAAGGCCATTGATGAGGTGATCTTTGGCTGTGTCGCTCAACCGGCGGAAGCAGCCAACATAGCCCGTGTCATTGCCTTGCTGGCAGGTATCCCCAAAAGCACTCCCGCCTTTACCGTACATCGTAACTGTGCTTCCGGTATTGAAGCCGTGGTCAATGCCGCCATCAAGATCAAGGCAGGGGAAGGGAGCTGTTATTTGACCGGCGGCACGGAGTCCATGAGCAATATTCCGTTTCTTTTTTCAAAGGAATACCAGGAACTCCTGACCGAAATTTCACGGGCTAAGACGCCGGTGGCAAAATTACAAGGCTTTCTTAAAATACGCCCCGCTCATTTTCTAAAGCCGCGTATCGGATTGCAACTGGGCCTGACAGACCCTGTCTGTGGCCTGAACATGGGGCAAACAGCCGAAGTATTGGTCAAAGAATTCGGCATTACCCGTTTGATCCAAGATGAGTTTGCCTTGGCCAGTCACCAAAAGGCCATAGCCGCACGTTCCATTTTAAGAGAGGAAATCGTCCCTGTGATCCCTGCTCCCAAATATAAGGAAGCCCTCCTGGATGATAACGGCCCGCGCGAGGGTCAGACCATGGAGGCGCTGGCCAAATTAAAACCGTTCTTTGAAAGAGGTACAGGCACGGTGACGGCAGGCAATTCCAGCCAGGTCACTGATGGCGCTTGCGCACTTATGGTGGTCAGCGAATCACGCGCGAAAGAACTTGGCCTCAAACCCTTGGGGTATCTACGCAGCTTTGCCTTTGCCGGCGTTGAGCCTAACCGCATGGGCATCGGCCCGGCACATGCCATTCCCATGGCTTTGAAAAAAGCCGGCATGAGGCTTTCGGATATGCAGGCCATTGAGATCAATGAGGCATTTGCCGCCCAAGTGCTGGCTTGCGGGAAAGCTTTGGCATCGGAAAAATTTGCAAAGGAATTTGGTTATGAAGGCTATACTGGTGCTATTGATCCTGCGAAATTAAACATCCATGGAGGCGCCATTGCTTTGGGGCATCCGGTAGGGGCTACCGGGGCAAGATTGATCCTGACCATGCTTAAAACATTGAACCGTAACAACCTTAATGTGGGTTTGATCTCATTATGTATCGGCGGTGGTCAGGGCGCGGCAGTTATTCTGGAAAGATAAATGGAGGGGACATGTTAAAAATCATCGCATCTTGTTTTGTAAGTGCATTAGTCTTTAATGCTTCAGTTTCTGCTGCCATGACGAGCAGTGTTGATGATCAGCAGGCTGTTGAAGTCACGGTCTATAACAGTAATATTGGTTTGGTCAAAGACATCCGTCGTTTGCAAATACCGCAGGGGGTAGGTGAATTAAAATTCATGGATGTGGCCTCAAGTATTTTGCCGTATACCGTGCAGATCCAATCCCTGGATTCTCCGGGAAGCTTGAATATTTTGGAGCAGAACTACGAGTATGACTTAATGGATCCTGCCAAATTGCTTGATAAATACATTGGTAAGAGCCTGAAGATCATGACGGTCAGTCAAGACAACAAGAAGGACATCCTGGATGCTACGCTTTTAAGCAATAACAATGGCCCGATCTATAAGATCAACAATGAAATTTATCTGGGCTACCCAGGATATCAGGTCCTGCCGCAGATCCCGGAGAACCTCATTGCCAAGCCGACGCTAACATGGATGTATGACAACAAAACAAGCATTCCTCAATCCGTACAGGTGGCTTATTTGACGAATAATATCACCTGGCGGGCTGATTATATCTTAGTGGTCAACAATCAGGACACTTCCGCCGGCATCGACGGCTGGGTGACGCTGGACAATAAAAGCGGTGCCACCTATAAGAATGCCAAATTGAAATTGGTCGCCGGACAGGTCAATCGTGTGCAAGAAGCTAATGACTCCTTTGCGCAAGGCGGTGCTGTCAGGATGTTGGCGATGGAAGCCAGCCGGCCGCAATTTCAGGAACAATCATTTTTTGAATATCATATTTATGATTTACAGCGTCCCACGACCATCAAGGACAATCAGACCAAGCAGGTGAATTTGCTTCAGGCGGATGGTGTCGCCATACAGAAGGAATACCTGGTTCACGGCCAGCAAAATTATTTTTATAGCAACAGCAGCGGTGGTGAGCCGACAAAGGCCCCGGTGGATGTCTGTTTAAAATTCAAGAACTCCAAAGACAATCATATGGGCATGCCTTTGCCCTCGGGCACCTTAAGATTGTATAAGAAAGACGCCCAAAACAGCCTTGAGTTTATCGGCGAGGACAATATCGAGCATACGCCCAAGGATGAAGATGTGGAGATCAAGGCCGGCGAGGCCTTTGATGTGGTTGCCGAACGCCAGCAAATGGATTTTAAGCAATATTCCCAGACTTTTGAAACGGCTTGGGAAGTCACGATACGCAATCATAAAGAAGGTGAGATCAAGGTGGGTCTTATTGAGCCGATGTATGGCGATTGGGAGGTGCTTGAAAGTTCAACTCCTTATAAGAAAGTCAATGCGACAACTTTGCGTTTTGATGTTAATGTCCCCAAAGACCAGGAAGTCAAAGTTACGTTCAGGGTAAGGGTTTGGAACCATAGATAGGAAAGATAATGTCCGTTTTTTATAAAGAAGAACAAGATGTCGGTTTTATCACTTTTGACGCGCCTGATTCCAAGGTCAATGTTTTAAATGCCGCCACCATGATGGCCTTGAATAAAATACTGGAAGAGCTTAATGGCAAGAGCCTCAGGGCCCTGGTCATCAAAAGCGCCAAGAAGGACATTTTTATCGCCGGTGCTGATATCAAGGAAATTGAAGATATCGTTGAAGTTGAGGATGCTAAAGCTAAGGCCCGGGCAGGACAGGGGATCATGAATAAATTGGAAGACCTGCCATTTCCAACAGTGGCTGTGATCGATGGGGTGGCCCTGGGTGGCGGTTGCGAATTGGCCCTGGCTTGCCGTTACAGG